>JBHADS010000425.1:0-6050 GCA_041855185.1 Lautropia sp.
CCCGGTCCTGAGCCTTTGGACCACCTGCGCCCGGGTGTTGTCGTCATGCCCGGTGCTCCCCGGGTGCAAAGACGCCCCCGCCCTCATCCGGTGAACACGCCCAGCAACACACCGAGGAAGATGGCGGCGCCGAACCAGTTGTTGTGGTTGAAGGCTTTGAAGCAGTCGGCACGCTCGCGCCGGCGGATCAGCAACCAGTGGTAGGCAGCGATGCCGGCGGCCAGCAGCAGGCCCACCCACAGGCCGGGAAACAACTGCTCGCGCACACCGACCCAGGCCATCAGCAGCAGCGCCATGCCGTAGCAGAACATCACGGCCTTCACATCGTGGCGGCCAAAGGTGATGGCCGAGGTGCGGATACCCAGCTTCAGATCATCGTCCCGGTCGACCATCGCATATTCGGTATCGTAAGCGATGGTCCAGAAGATATTCGCAAGCAGCATGATCCAGGCCGACAGTGGCACAGTATCGGTCAGTGCGGCAAAGGCCATCGGGATGCCGAAGCCGAAGGCAATGCCCAGATAAGCCTGGGGAACGGCGAAGAAACGCTTGAAGTACGGGTAACTGCCGGCGAGGATCGCGGCCACCACCGTCAGCGCCCAGACCAGCGGGCCGAAGGGAAACACCAGGGGCAAGGCCAGCAGACAGAGCACCACGAAAACGGCCACCGCCTCCCAGGGGGCGATCAGCCCGCGCGCCAGCGGTCGATCCACGGTGCGCTTGACGTAGCCGTCGATGTCGCGGTCGGCGTAGTCGTTGATGGCGCACCCAGCCGAACGCATCAGCACAGTGCCCAGGCAGAAGGCAAACAGCGCATAGGCTGGCGGCCAGCCGTCGGCCGCCACGAACAGCGCCCACAGCGTGGGCCAGATCAGCAGCAGAATGCCGATGGGACGGTGCAGCCGGGTCAGCCGCAGGTAGGCTTGCAGGCGCTCCGACAGGCTGAGCGGACCCGCTGCGGCTGCGTCATTGGCAGCAGCCGGTCCGACGGCCGCTGGCGGATTGCGATCGGAAGGGGACATGGCTTCGGGGTTGCAGGTGATGGACGTGCAGCGTGCGTCAATTGTACCCAGAGCGCCCACACGCTTCCGGCTTGCTGCCCGGCTTTCCCCTGGTGCCCGCTGAGTACCCTGCTTGGCGGTTCTCCCGCTTTTCCCTGTTTGTCCGTCGTGCCAGTTTTCCCGGTTTCCCGCGCCTTGCTGCCCTCCCCTGTTGTCGGGGAGGCGCAGATCCGCGTCGGAAAGATCCGCGCGGCTCAGGCCGCCTTGACCTCGGACAGCGGCGTGGTGATCAGCTCGGGATCGGCGCCCCGCAGCGACAGGCCCATCAGACGGCTGGCATGGCGTGCAGCCACCCACTCCTCGTTGGTCGGCTCCACCGCCAGCAGCACGGCGCTGTCGGGCGTGGAGATGATCGGCGCGTTGGCCTGGTTGGCTTCTTCATCGAGCCTGGCCCCCAGAAAGCCCAGACCCTTGACCACACGCCGGCGGATCTCGGCGCTGTTCTCCCCGACCCCAGCCGTGAATACCATCATGTCGACGCCATCCTGGGCCGCCGTCATCGAACCGATCTCGCGCACGATCCGGCGAATGTAGAGCGCCAGCGCATCGCGCACCCGGTCGCCCACCGGACCTTCATCCTGCTCGTGCGCCAGCAGCACCCGTGGCTCGGGCGACAGGCCGGAGACACCCATCAGCCCCGACTCGTGATAGAGCACCCGGGCCACTTCCTTGACGCTGAGCTGTTCCATCTCCATCAGGTAGAGCACGGCGCCAGGGTCGAGCGCGCCGGGCCGGGTGCCCATCATCAGGCCGTCCAGCGCCGAGAAGCCCATCGAGGTTGCCTGGCTCTTCAGGCCGCGCATCGCGCACAGGCTGGCGCCACTGCCCAGGTGCAGCGCGATCAGCTTGCCGGACGCCTTGGTGCCGAAACGCTCGGGCAGCGCCAGCGACAGATACTCATAGGACAGCCCGTGGAAGCCATAGCGGCGCAGCCCGCGCTCCCAGACCGTGTACGGCAGCGGCAGCTGCTTCTCGACCTTCGGCATGCTGTGATGGAAAGCCGTGTCGAAGCAGGCCACCTGCGGCAGCTCGGGATAGTTCTTCAGCAGGGCCGCAATCGCTTCCAGCGCATAGGGCTGATGCAGGGGTGCGAGCGGAATGTAGCTTTCCAGATCGGCCAGCACCTGGGCATCGATGCGCACCGGTTGCGCATACTTCGGCCCACCGTGCACCACCCGATGCACCACCGCCACCGGCTCGGCACCGCCCAGGCGCGCCCGTACCCGCTCGAAGATGTGATCGAGCGCGGCAATGTAGGGACGGCGCTCGTCCACCTCCAGCGCCTGTGTTTCGGTATCGGAATCTCCATAAGTCGGTACCGCAGGGCCACCGATACCCTGCACCTTGCCACTCCACATCGGATGACGCGGCAACGGCTGCTGCGACGCATCGAAAAGCGCGAATTTAATGCTGGACGAACCGCAGTTCAGCACCAGGATCAAGCCATCAGTGCGCGTCGACTGACCGGCGATGGATTCAGATATGTTGCTCATGGAGAGAGGATTTGATTACTTTTGTCCCAACGATACCGCAGTGCAGCATAGTATAGGCTGCCCGTTCACCAAAACTGACGATCAAACCGTCAGCCAACCGGAAAACCCCGTTGTCTTTCCGGCCGGCACTGCGGCAACGCACGCATCGGCCAGCGGCAGAATCGGCTGTCAACAGGCTTCTGCAGCCAATCTCCGCACTGAACGGCTTGCCACGTCCCTCTGCGACAGCCCTTCCCTCATGCCCTGCGAACAGCAAAGTCACCGACCGCATCACGAGGGTTTTCCCCATATCTACTCTACGGGAATTCTGGTCCCTTGACCAATCTACTCGGCATACAAACCACCGCCTGCCGACACCCGGTCCACCCGCACCGCCGCATGCCACATGCACACCTTGCCGATCCCGAATCCTGACGCCATGGCTCACTGCTTTACGAGGCACGGGCGCACCCATACCCCTCGCGCCACAGGCTGGGCGTCCGAAGCGCATCCGAAGCCAGTCCAAAGTCAGATGATGCTATCCCGAGGCGCGTGCCTCGTGGCAGGCCAACGGCTACCGTGCAGCCCGCACACCGCCCTGGATCAGCTCGACGCCAGCCGACGGCGAGCGCCCCGGCCCCGCGAGCTTCCCTCGGGCGGTCTGAATGGTTGCGCCGGCAGCCCGCCAAGCCCGCACCCTCGCTGGGCCAACTCCCTTGACCCGGCGCATCAGATCCGCGAAATCGGCAAAGGGCGCCCGCTCACGCTCGGCCTCGATGCGGGCAGCCAACTTGGGGCCGACGCCCTTCAGGCTTTGCAGCTCGGCGAGGGTGGCTCGGTTGACGTCCAGTGCCCAGGCGGGTGCCGCCAGACACAGCAACGCGCCGATGAGCAGGTTCAGCAAGCGGAGGCCGGACGGTTGGGCTGCGCCTGCGGAATGAAAGGCCGTGGAAAAGCAGCGAAAGCGGGCAGACATGGGAGGAAGGCGATCGGGCCTCAGCTCGGGCCTCGGAGTGACGAGACCCTCAGTCTGTCTGCCGGCAGAAGGCTGTGCTGTCCAGCCTGTCACGATCTGGCCTTCCGGATGAGGGCAGCAGGCCGTTTGGGCTAGAGCGTGTTATGAACTTATTCGTCCCCGCGCTGGGCGTCACGCGGGTCGCTCAAGCGGGTGATGCCACGTGCGCCGCCTGCTGCTCAGAGCCCGGCTTCCTCGCCGCGACGCGACGCGTAGCTGTCCCAGCGGCTGCAGCCCGGGCACTGCCAGTAGTAGTGCTGGCCCTTGAAGCCGCAGACCCGGCAGCCATAGAGGCTCATCCGATCGGTCAGGCGACGCAGCGTGTTCGCCAGCGCATCCTCGTCGAGATCCTCGACCGAGGTGAGACCCTCTTTGGGGTTGCGCCGCGACAGCGACAGCAGAATCTGCAGGCCGGTCAGCGTCGGATGCTCGGTGACGAGCTGCCGCACCCACTGGGCGGCGGCCGGCTTGCCGTCCAGGCGGGCGATCACCTCGGAGAGCGCACGCAGCATCTCGGACGAATGCGAGACATCCAGGCGCTGCAAGCGGGCGATGGCCAGACGCAGCCCGTCGGTGCCTCCCTGCGCTTCGGCCGCCGCCAGCCAGTGGCCCACCACCCGCTCCACCTGCTCGGGATGGCGATCGGCCAGCACTGACCAGCGTTCGATGGCCTTGGCAGGCTCTCCCTGCGCCAGCGCCAGCTCCCCTTCGATGATCAGGGGACGGGGATGGTCGGGCTTGGCCTCGCTGGCCTGCCGGCAGAAGGTCTTGGCCTGCTCGAAACGCTTGTCCTTCAGCGCTGCCAGCGCCAGCTCGCACCAGGCGTGGGTCATGATCAGCGCCGGATCGAAACCCGGTTCGGCCGGCGTGGTGCGCGCCAGGTCGATGACGCGCTCCCAGTCGTGGGTGCGCTGGGCGATTTCGAGGCGCTGACGCGAAGCGGCCACCGCATACTCGGTGCCCTGCAGGCGGTTGAAACTGTCCTCTGCCCGATCGACCAGACCGGCTTTCAGAAAGTCCAGCCCGAGTTCATAGAGCGCATGGGCACGGGT
Organism: Lautropia sp.; assembly: GCA_041855185.1. Classification (GTDB taxonomy): domain Bacteria; phylum Pseudomonadota; class Gammaproteobacteria; order Burkholderiales; family Burkholderiaceae_E; genus Lautropia. The sequence goes on from JBHADS010000425.1 coordinate 4,601, forward strand.
GCGCGGATCGAGGTCGGCCCGATCGACCAGATTCTGATGCACACGGATGGCCCGATCGGTTTCGCCTCGGCGGCGGAACAGTGAGCCGAGCGCGAAGTGCAGCTCGCTGGCCTCGGGCTCGATGCGGACCACATCGACGAAGGCGTCGATCGCCTTGTCGGATTGTTCGTTCAGCAGCAGATTGACGCCCCGGAAATAGGCACTCGCCAGGGGCGTGGTCTGATCATCGAGGCGACGTTCGCGTCGTGCAGCCACCCACCCCAGGCCAAAGGCCAGCGGGATGACCAGCAGCCACCAGTATTCAAACTCCATGGTCTGCTTCAGCGTGCCGGCAGACGGGAGGACGAGGGCTCGGCGATGATGCCCAGCACATCCTGCGGATTGTGCTGATCCACCAGCTGCTGCAGGCGATCGATTTCACGCCGCATCCGCGCCAGCTCGCGGCGCTTGCGGTACATGCGCGGCACCAGGGCCAACAGGCCGACGAGCAGACCGCACAGGAAGAACAGCAGCAGAAAGACGACCAGCGGCGCGGTGAAGCCGAGCTCCTGGTTGCCGAAGACGCCGACGCGCACCGGCTCGGTGTTGCCCAGGGCAAAACCAAGCAAGGCGATGAAAATGAGAATTTTGAGCAGCCAGGCGATCAGTCGCATAAGCAAAAGGCCAAGGAATCAGGAGGCGGTCGCACGCAGCGCCTGATCGACGCTCTCTCGCAACTGCTTCCCTGGTTTGAAATGGGGGACCAGCTTTTCTGGGACGGGTACTGGCTCGCCGGACTTGGGATTGCGTCCGATCCGGGAATGACGATGGGAGAGCGCAAAGCTGCCGAAACCGCGGATCTCGATCCGCTGCCGATCGGCCAACGCACGCGCCATCGCGTCGAGAATGGTGCGGACAGCGTACTCGGCGTCCTTGGCCACCAATTGGGAATAACGATCCGCCAGTCGGGCAATCAGCTCCGACTTGGTCATGGTGCCGGGTGCCGACTGGTCATCCAGATCCACGGAGTCCGTCACTGCCATCGATCACTCACCATCAGATAGAACACAGGAAAACGGCTGTTCGCCGGACGGCGGCCCGTGCGGCCCCAGCCGACGGTGCGCCATCACAAAGACGATACACCATTGTGTACCGTCTGTGCTGAAACCTAAGCGACACGGGCGCTTTCTGCGCCGCCCCGGCCCGGCGCGGCCGGACCGGAGGGCACCGGATGAGCAGCTTCGGATGAAGCCCTCATCCCTGCACCGCCCCCGTCAGCGGAGGCGGCAGGCCAGAATGGCCCGTATCGGCGCGGGACGATCAGGAACGATCCTGGTTGTCCAGCTTGGCACGCAGCAGCGCGCCCAGGTTGGTGGTGCCGCTGACGGCCGAGGTTTCGGCCATGCGCTGCATCACGTCTGCCGTGTCGGCGGTCTCGCGTGCCTTGATCGACAGCGCGATCGAACGGTTC
>JBHADS010000426.1:0-8117 GCA_041855185.1 Lautropia sp.
TCCGCTGCGGTCTGGGCGTCATGAGCACGGTCTCCTCTTTCCGTCGCGCCCCCCCTGCCTCCAGGTTCCGACGAGAAGCCAGGCGATCGATTCAGTCATCTTTGCGCCCTTATCGCCATGTGTGGAATTGCCGGCTGTTACCAATCTGGACCCTCCGCTGTCACCAAGGATCTGCTGCACAGCATGATCCGCACCTTGACCCACCGGGGTCCCGACGACGAGGGCAGCTGGACCGACACCGAGGCCGGCATCGGTCTGGCGCACCGCCGTCTGTCCATCCTCGATCTGACGGCGAGTGGCCACCAGCCGATGCACTCGGCCTCGGGGCGCTATGTCCTCGCCTTCAACGGCGAAATCTACAACCACCTGCAACTGCGTCAGGCGCTGGAACAGCACGGACAGGCGCCGGCCTGGCGAGGACACTCGGACACGGAAACGCTGGTGGCGGCCTTTGAAGCCTGGGGCATCGAGGAGACGCTCCAGCGCACGATCGGCATGTTTGCCCTCTCGCTCTGGGACAGAAAGGCTCAAAGCCTGATCCTGGCCCGGGATCGCATGGGCGAAAAACCGCTGTACTACGGCTGGCAGCACAAGGGCCAGCGATCCGCATTCCTGTTCAGCTCCGAACTGAAGGCGCTGCGCGCCCACCCTGCCTTCGAGGGCAAGCTGGATCGCGGCGCGCTGGCGCTGCTGCTGCGCCACAACTGCATCCCCGCGCCCTACTCCATCCACCAGGGCATTGCCAAGCTGCCGGCCGGCCATTATCTGGTGCTGGGTCCGAATGAACTGCAGCATCGGACGCTGCCCGCCTCCCGCGCCTACTGGTCGCTGGCCGAGCGGATCGCCCACGCCACACAACACCCCTGGCAAGGCAGCGACGCCGAAGCCATCGAAGCGCTCGACCAGCAGCTGCGCGAGGCCATCTCGCTGCAGATGATCGCCGATGTCCCGTTGGGCGCCTTTCTCTCCGGCGGCATCGACTCCTCGACCATCGTGTCGCTGATGCAGGCCCAATCCTCCCGGCCGGTCAAAACCTTCTCGATCGGCTTCCACGAGGAGGGCTACAACGAGGCCGTGCACGCCAAGGCCGTGGCCAAGCATCTGGGCACCGATCACACCGAGCTGTACGTCAGTCCCGAGGAGGCGTTGGCGGTCATCCCCCTGCTGCCCTCGCTCTACGACGAGCCCTTCGCGGACTCCTCCCAGATCCCCACCTATCTGGTTGCCAAGCTGGCGAGGCAGCATGTGGCGGTCTCCCTGTCGGGTGACGCCGGTGACGAGCTGTTCTGCGGCTACAACCGCTACCAGATGACCAATCAGCTCTGGCACCGGCTCCGGTCCGTACCCCGGCCCCTGCGGGCCCAGTTGGCCCGGCTGCTGACACTCGTGTCACCGGCACAATGGGAACGGCTGGGCAGGCACCTGCCCGGCGCTTCGCGCTATGCCCGCCTGGGCGAAAAGATGCACAAGGGCGCCACCGTGATGGGCGCGGACACGCTCGAAGACCTCTATCTGAGCTTCGTCAGCCACTGGCATGACCCCGCCTCGATCGTCATCGGCGCCAAGGAGCCGCCCACGCTCGTGACCGGGCTGCGTCCCGATCTGCCCGGGCTGGACGGAGTGCAGCAGATGATGGCGCTGGATGCGCTGACCTATCTGCCGGACGACATCCTTGTCAAAGTCGACCGTGCCGCCATGGGCGTGTCACTCGAAACCCGCGTGCCCTTTCTCGATCACCGAGTCGTCGAATTCGCCTGGCGCCTGCCCCAGTCGCTCAAGCTGCGGGAAGGCAAGAGCAAATGGATTCTGCGTCAGGTCCTGGCCCGCTACATCCCCACCGAGATGATCGAACGACCGAAAATGGGCTTCGGCGTGCCGATCGACAGCTGGTTGCGCGGACCGCTGCGGGACTGGGCCGAAGCGCTGCTCGACGAGCAGCGCCTGCGTCGGGAAGGCATCTTCCACCCGGAACCGATCCGCCAGAAGTGGCAGGAACACCTGTCCGGCAAACGCAACTGGCAGCATCACCTGTGGGACATCCTGATGTTCCAGAGCTGGCAGGAGGCGCAGCGCGCCCCCGGCGCTCCGGTCAGCGCAGACGATCAGCGATCTTCCTCCTGATCATCGTCCCGGCTCCGGCTGCGGGAGCCGGCGCTGTCGCGCTCGCGATCACCACGGGCGCGCCGGTCATCATCCTCCTCGTCGCCCCGATCGTCGCTGCGCCCATCATCGCGCCCACGGTCGTCGTCATCGTCCTGCCCGTTCCGGTCCGAACGCCGCTCATCCTCCCGGTCGGAGTCCCGGTCCGATCGATGGCTGTCGCGGTCGTCGTCCCGCCCATCATCCCGGTCATCATCCCGATCGTCGTCCCGCTGGCCTGAACGCCCCTGGCCACGATCGTCGTCCCGGTCGTCATCCTGCTCCTCGTAGCGCTGCGCCTGGGCCACCACCAGACCGCGTGCCCCCTCTCCCGAACGATAGGCGCTACCCGTGCCCGAAGCGGCCACCGCCTGCCCGGTGCCGGCTGCCAGGGAAACCGCAAATGCCGGCAGCAGGAACAGGCGGCTGGTTCTCAGAATCCGGTCCCGCGCTCGCAGCATCGACACCTGTGTGAAGCGATTCTTTCTGTTACGCATGCGCTCCGTTCTCCTTTTTCATGAATGACTGCCATTGACGATACCTGCTTGACGGACCGCCAGTGCAAATGCCGTTATCCAGCACCGGACATGGGGCTCCGGCCGGGCGCAACGTGAGCAACTGTTATCGGCTGTATCTTTCCCCAAGCGCCCATCCGCAGACCGTTCGGCACATGCATGAAGTCGGCGTCCAACGGCGCCATTCGCCCCTCAACGCGGCAAGCCGGGCAGCAACCCCCAACATCTTCACCCAAAATCAGCAAACACCCGCCAACCTCGCGCATCTTCAAAAAAACCCCGATTCCACCCGAGCCGAGGCGCCCCACATTTGCGCGCCCTGTTCTCCACGACATCAGCCCTCCGGGACCGACACATTCGCCCCGAAATCGTCGCCTATCGATCCGTTGGCGTTTTGACGTGATCAACATACAAACTTGGTAAAATCTAGCAACCAGTCATATCAAATTGTTACCATTTGGCTGGTACAGCAGCCTCCTCCTTGTCCATGATTCGGATCGAGAATCTCAGCCATCGCTATCCCGGCGCGACTCAATACACGCTGGACAAGGTCTCTTTTGAAATCGGCGAAGGAGAGAGCCTGGGTCTGCTCGGTCCCAATGGCGCCGGCAAGACCACGCTGATGTCGCTGCTGTCCGGCCTGCAGGACATTCAGGAAGGCGAAATCTATCTGGACGACAGGCCGCTGTCGGAAGCCAGTCTGCAGACCCGGCAGAGCATCTCGCTGGTGCCGCAGGAGTTCGCCCTCTACCCGACGCTGACGGTACTCGAGAACATGCGTTTCTTCGCCTCCCTCTACGGACGCGATGATCGCCGCCACCTCGAGGCCCTGCTCGAGACGGCCCACCTGAGCGAGCAGGCCAATCGGCAGGTTCGCCAGCTATCCGGCGGCATGAAACGCCGCCTCAATTTTGCGATCGGGCTGATCAACACGCCCCGGCTGCTGTTTCTGGACGAGATCACGGTCGGTATCGATGCCGAATCCCGTCAGTTCATTCTCGACAGCCTGGCCTGCCTGAACCGCCAGGGCGTCACACTGGTATTCACCTCGCACTATCTGCAGGAAATCGAAACGCTGTGCAGCAATATGATCCTGCTGAACCGGGGCATGCTGATCTATGAGGGCCGCCTCGACGAGATCCTGAACCGCAGCATCCAGGACCGCCTGGTGTTCAAGCCCCTGCGCCCGCTCACCGAGGCCGAACTGCAGGCCATCGGCGGTCGTCCGCATGCCAATGGTGCCATCGAGGTGCAGGCCGATCAGCGCGCCGCGATGCGGATCTGGCAGGAGCTGGAGCAACGCAACATCGGTACGGCCTATTTTCACGCCGGCAGCGGCTCGCTGGAATCCTTCTATCTTAACTTCCTTCAACAACAGACCTCATGACGAGATTTCTGGCTGCCGTCGACAAAGAGCTTCGCCTGTTCCGCCGGGACTGGCATGCGCTGTTCGCACTCTTTGTGATGCCGATCTCCTTCATGCTGATCATGTCGCTGGCCCTGCATCGCGACCCCGGTGCCAACCGCGACGGTCAGATCATTCTGGCCGGCATGGAGAGCAATCCGGTCAATCAGGCGCTGGCCGAGTCCCTGCAGGCGCAGCAGTTCGAGGTGCAGCACCATGCCGTCGCCCCCCGTCCGCTCAACAACGCACGTCTGCGCTTCGCGATCGACCACGAGGAATGGAGCCGCGGTATACCACTGGAGACGTTGAAGGAACAACTGCGTGCCGGCACGGCCCGTCTGATCATCTACAACCCCAACCCCGCCGATATCTCGCTTGCTGCCGAGCAGGCGGTGCGCCTGCTGGTCCGGCCCGGCACCGATCCACACTGGCTGCATCAGGTCCGTCATGCTCTCCAGCAGGAGTACACGCGCCTGCGACTCAAGCAGTTGAGCGCGGCACCGGGCAGCACCACCCATTCCACCAGCGCCAGTCTCGCGGCATTGGCGCCCGAGGAGCAGAACGCCGTCCGGCTGCAACGCCAGCAGATGCTCGATGAACTGGGCCACTATCTGCACCAGCTGCGCTTCGACGAGCAGCATGTGAGCCATGCGCAGCCGCCCCGGCCCAGCTCCACCCAGCACAGCGTGCCGGCCTGGCTGGTGTTCGGCATGTTCTTCATCCTGGTGCCCCTGGCCAATGTGATCACCGTGGAGCGGCGCACCAATACGCTGGTCCGTCTGCGGCTGGCGCAGGCGCCGGCCAGTCTGCTGCTGGCTTCCAAGCTGCTGCCCTATTTCCTGATCAATCAGCTGCAGTTCATCGGCATGGTGCTGCTCGGCCAATGGCTGCTGCCGCTGCTGAACGTCGGCGGCATCGAGCTGCCCGGTCCGATGTGGCTCTACGCACTGCTGTCCTGCGCCATCAGTGTGGCAGCACTCGGCTACGGTCTGCTGATCAGCGTGCTCGCCCGCACCACCGCTCACGCCATGGTGCTCGGTGGTGCCAGCATCGTGCTGCTGTCGGCGCTGGGTGGCGTCATGGTTCCGCTGCACGTGATGCCGGCGGCCATGCAGACGCTGGCGCTGATCTCGCCGATGTCGTGGGCACTGCACACCTTCAACATACTGCAACTGGATCCCGACGCCATCCGGAAGGTGCTGCCCTACATCGCCCTGCTGCTGGCCTTCGGCACCACCTGCCTGACACTGGCCAGCAGCCTCTACAGCAAGCAGCTGCGCACCCAGGTCCGTTTCTGAACGGCCGCTTTCTGAACGGCCACTTCACCCGCCCCGTCAGCCCGGCCTCCACACACCGGGCCGTGGGCACGCCTTCAGGCCCAGGCCGCAGGCGCACCGGGATGCAACGCCCTGCGCCCGCCCCCCGCCAAAGCGCCAAACCAATCCGGGCTAACATCCCAGGGATCACTTCCCAATTTGCTGCCCGCCATGACGACACCGACCCGAATCGCTACCCCCCAGAACCCACGGCAGAGCATGCGTGTCGACGACACCCGCATGAAGTCCGTGCGCCCGCTGATCACCCCGGCGTTGCTGCAGGAGTGGCTGCCCGCCCCCCAGAGCGCCACCGATCTGGTCGAAGCCAGCCGCCTGGCGATTTCAAGGATTCTGAGCGGTGAGGACGACCGCCTGCTGGTGGTGGTCGGCCCCTGCTCGATCCACGACCACGATCAGGCGATGGCCTATGCGCGTCAGCTCAAGGTGCAGGCCGATGCGCTGCGCGACGATCTGCTGGTGGTGATGCGCGTCTACTTCGAGAAGCCCCGCACCACGGTGGGCTGGAAGGGCTACATCAACGACCCGCGCATGGACGGCAGCTTCGCCATCAACGAAGGGCTGGAGCTGGCCCGCGCACTGCTGCTCGACATCCTGAAGCTGGACATGCCGGTCGCCACCGAGTTTCTCGACCTGCTGTCGCCCCAGTTCATCAGCGATCTGGTCAGCTGGGGCGCCATCGGCGCCCGCACCACCGAAAGCCAGAGCCACCGCCAGCTGGCCAGCGGCCTGTCCTGCCCGGTCGGCTTCAAGAACGGCACCGATGGCGGCGTCAAGGTGGCGGCCGATGCGATCCTGGCCGCCCAGGCCTCGCACGCCTTCATGGGGATGACCAAGATGGGTCAGGCCGCCATCTTCGAGACCGATGGCAACCAGTTCTGCCACGTGATCCTGCGCGGCGGCAAGCAGCCCAACTACCACGCGACCGATGTCGAAGCCGCCTGCGCGCTGCTGAAAGCCAATGGGCTGCGCGAGCAGGTGATGATCGACTTCTCGCACGCCAACAGCAGCAAGCAGCATCGCAGACAGATCGAGGTGGCCGAGGATGTGGCGTCCCAGATCGCCGGCGGCGAGCGTCGCATCAGCGGCGTGATGATCGAAAGCCATCTGAACGAGGGGCGGCAGGACATCGTGCCCGGGCAGGAACTGGCCTATGGCGTCTCCGTGACGGACGCCTGCATCAGCATGGAACAGACGATTCCCGTGCTGGAGAAGCTGGCAGCCGCCGTTCGCGCACGCCGCCAGGGCTGATCGAGGGTACGACGGACCGCAGGCCATTGCCCTGCCGGTCCGGCATGTTGCCCCGTCCGTCAGTCTTTCGATCCGCCCACCATGCGGTCAGAGAGCCGGCGCGGCGATTCAGTGCTCTGGCACCTTACGCTGGTTCGCTGGAGCACCCGGCCGCACTCAGGCTTTGTCTGCCTGCCGGGCGCTCGCCCACGCCTTCACGTACAGCGCCACGGCGGCGATCAGTCCGGGCACCGCCACCACCGAGAAGATGGTGCGCAGATCGAGGTCGCGCGCCGTCAGCGCCCCCACCAGAAACGAGCCGGCAATCCCGCCGAAACGTCCGATGCCCAGCATCCAGGCCACCCCAGTCGCGCGCCCCGCCGTGGGATAGAACATCGCCCCCAGCGCCGGCATCGCCGCCTGCGCGGTGTTGATCATGATGCCAGCCAGAAAGACCAGCAGCACCAGCCAGCCGACCTGGCCGACGGACAGGCCGATCAGCCAGATCGACACGGCGGTGCCCAGGTAGCCAAAGGCGATCACCTTGTTCGGCTCATAGCGGTCCATCAACCAGCCGAAGAACAGCACGCCGATGCCGCCGAGCGGAAACAGCGCCGCGATCCGCGCCGCGGTGGACGCCTCGATGCCCGCCTCCTTGAACAGCACCGGCATCCAGTTCATCAGCGCATAGACCACCACCAGCCCCATGAAATAGGTCAGATAGAGCATCAGCGTGCCCAGCCGGTAACGGGGCGCGAACACCAGCGCCAGCCCCTGCGGCCCCTGGCCGGCGTCACCGACCACGCCGCTCTCGGGCAGGACATAGCGGCCGCCCTGTGGAACCGCCCCCTCGCCCAGCATCCGGGTCAGCACCCGCCGGATGCGATCCTGGGGCCATTGACGCACCACCATGTAGCGGATCGATTCGGGCAGGACGACGACCAGCACCAGCAGCAGCACAAGCGGCGCGACGCCCCCCAGAATCAGCACGCTGCGCCAGCCGAAATCCGGAATCATCCAGGCCGCCAGGAAGCCCCCCAGCGACAGCCCCAGCGGAAAGCCGCAGAACATGGCCGAGGTCAGCAGGGCCCGCCTTCGGCCCGGCGCATATTCACTGACCAGGGTCACGGCGTTGGGCATCGCGGCCCCCAGGCCCAGCCCGGTCACGAAGCGCAGCCAGGTCAGCGTCTGCACATCGGTGGAAAAGGCCGAGCCCAGGCAGGCAGCCCCCATCACCGCCACGGCCACCAGCAACAGACGCTTGCGCCCGAAGCGGTCCGACAGCGGGCCGATCAGCAGCGCGCCGACGGCCATGCCAAGCAGGGCGGCACTCAGCACCGGGGCCAGATCGGCCTTGGCAATTCCCCATTCGCTCATCAGCGACGGCGCGATATAGCCGATGGCAGCCGTATCGAAACCATCGAGCAGCACGATCAGAAAACACAGCGCAAAAACCAGCCACTGATAGGCCCCGAAAGGATGGGCATCGAGCAA
>JBHADS010000427.1:0-2973 GCA_041855185.1 Lautropia sp.
CCAAATCGGCACCGGGCGGCATCGGCAATGCTGATCAACTGCTGGCTTGCCGTATTAAAGTCTTGATTGACAATGATATATTGAAATTGGTCGGCATGTTCCAGTTCGCTGCGCGCAGCGGCCAGACGGCGCTCGATCGTGGCGGCGCTGTCCTGGCCGCGGCCCTCCAGCCGTTGTTTCAGCACCTCGATCGACGGTGGGGCGATGAAGATCGACACCGCATCCGGATAGAGAGCGCGCACCTGCTGGGCGCCTTGCCAGTCGATTTCGAGCACGATGTCGGCGCCGGCCTGGATGCGTGCATCAATCCAGAGTCTGGAGGTGGCATAGAAATTGCCGTGCACCTCGGCCCATTCCAGAAACTCCCCGGCCTGCTGGCGGCGCTTGAAATCCTCGACACCGAGGAACACATAGTCTTCGCCGTCACGCTCGCCCTCGCGGGGGGCACGGGTGGTGCAGGATACCGACAGCTGGATGTGGCTGCGCGCCGCGAGCAGCGAGCGCACCAGCGAGGTCTTGCCTGCGCCCGAGGGCGCGCTGATGATCAGGATGGAGCCGGCAGAAGAGGACATGAATGAGCTGATAAGAGGGCTGGGGAGGGCTGGCGCAGCCGCGCAATCCACTATTTTATCGTTCATGGGGCGGGTTATGCACGTCTGCTTTGCTCGTCATAGCTACGACCGGGGCACGATGTGTACCTGCTGTCGTCGGATCGGCAGCGGGAGGGGACTGCAACCAAGCGTAAAGATGGCTGTTTTTTGCGCGCTTGTCGCCGAGGTGTTACATCGGCAGCGTGCATTGGCGGGAAAATGCGGTTAAATGCTGCGCTTTGAGCGTCGCGGGTGCGTGTTGGTGGTCCGAGCCCGCGTCGGTCTGCGTCGAGATCCTGGAGGTTCTGCCATGTCCACACTGTCTGTATCCAGCCTGCCGCGCTACAGCGCGCCGGCCATCACCCTGCACTGGCTGATGGCGCTGATGCTGTTCGGTCTGCTGGGGCTGGGTTTCTACATGACGGGGCTGCCGTTGTCGCCGACCAAGCTCAAATTGTTCTCCTGGCACAAGTGGTTGGGGGTGACGGTGTTCCTGTTGGTCTGGGCGCGTCTGGCCTGGCGGCTGATCAGCCCGCCGCCGCCCCTGCCGGCCGGGATGGCGCGGCCGCTGGTCTGGTTGGCCCATGCGGGGCATGCCGGACTGTATCTGCTGATGCTGGCGATCCCGCTGTCGGGCTGGCTGATGAGTTCGGCCAAGGGTTTTCAGACCGTCTGGTTCGGGGTGCTGCCGCTGCCCGATCTCGTGGCGCGTGACCGGGGGCTGGGGACGCTGCTTGAAAACATCCACCTGGGGCTCAATCTGGCGCTGATCGCACTGGTGCTCGGGCATGTGCTGGCCGCGCTGCACCATCAGTTCGGCAAGCGCGATGGTACGCTGTACCGGATGCTGCCCTGGTCCTGTCTCAAAACTACGAAGGGGTGATATGGTGATGAATCGCAGAAGTCTTGCTCAAGCCTGGCTGCTGGCACTGCCGATGCTCGGCCTGCCGCTGGGCGCGATGGCGACCGAGTACACGCAATTGCAGCCCGAAAGCAGCCGTGTGAGCTTTCAGTACGAGCAGATGGGCGTGAAGCTCGACGGGCATTTCAAGACCTTTTCGGCCGAGCTGGCCTTCGATCCGGCCAAGCCCGAAAGCGCCAAGGCGAATCTGGAGGTGGAGCTGGCCAGCGTCGACACCGGCTCGCCGGATGCCGACACCGAAGTGGTGACGCCGACCTGGTTCAACGTGGCGGCCTATCCGAAGGCGCGTTTCGTGGCCTCGTCGATCAAGCAGCAGGGCGGCGACAATTACGAGATCCGTGGCGAGCTGTCGATCAAGGGCACGGCCAAGGCCGTCAGCTTCCCGGCGGTGTTCAAGGCCGATGGTGACAAGGGCCGCTTCACGGGCTCGCTCGCCATCAAACGTGGTGATTATTCGATCGGTGAAGGTGACTGGTCGGCCTTCGACATCGTGGCCAACGATGTCCTCATTCAATTCGACCTGGCGGTGAAGGCTGCCCGTTAAATACGTCCACACTCAAAGGAGATGGTGATATGAAGAAATCCCTGATCAAGCTTTCCGCCGCTTCGGTGCTGCTGGCCGCCTTCTCGGCGCCGGCCCTGGCTGCGCCCAAGACCTATGTGATCGACCCGACGCACACGTTCCCGACCTTCTCGTACAACCACCTGGGTCTGGCGGTGCAGCAGAGCCGTTTCAATTCCACCTCCGGCACGGTGGTCTTCGATGCCGAGGCCAAGACCGGCTCGGTCAATATCGAGATCGACATGGCCTCGGTCAGCACCGGTTCGGAGCAGTTCGACGAACACATCCGCGGCGCCGACTTCTTCGATGTCGCCAAGTTCCCGAAAGCCACCTTCAAATCGACCAAGGTCAAGTTCGAGGGTGACAAGCCGGTAGCCGTCGATGGCGAGCTGACCATCAAGGGCGTGACCAAGCCGGTGACGCTGGAAGTGGTGTCCTTCGCGAACAAGGAGCACCCGATGAAGCGCAAGGACACCATCGGTGCCAACGCGCACACCTCGATCAAGCGCTCCGAATTCAATGCCGGCAAATACGCACCGATGGTCGGTGACGACGTGCTGATCCAGATCTCGCTGGAAGCCTCGGTCGAGTAAGCGCAGGCGCCTTCGTCGGCGCAGACGGCCTGCGCCCGCGCCTCCGGTGCCGGCCTCAATCCGGCGGCCGGAGCCGCGCAGCTTGGCCGCTGCTTCAGGCAGGGGTGGCGGCCTTCACCTCGGGGGTCTCGTCGAAGGAGAGATCGCGCTCGCCTTCCTGCACGCGGGTCGTCAGACCCATGCCGGCCTGCAGCGTGAGCAGCGGCAGCGGCGGCAGTTCCTCGACGTTGGCCATGCGCTTCACATCCCAGCTGCCGTCGGCGATCAGCAGGGCGGCGGCAGCAGCGGGCACGCCCGCCGTGTAGG
>JBHADS010000428.1:0-4350 GCA_041855185.1 Lautropia sp.
CTGCCGGGAACGGGGCGCTGGCTGCCGAGCAGGTTCGTGCAGCCGCCCCGTAAGCGCCCTGTACCGGGCCGCGCTGCCGGCTCGACATCGGGGGAGACTGACCGGAAACCGGTGCCTTGGTCCTGAGCACGGTCCTTCCTCACCGCCGCTTCGTGTGCCCCCTCGTGCAATAGCGCTGCATCAGCCGCCCTGGCCTTGGCCGGGCGGCTTTTCTTTTGGGGCGGCGGGATGGGGGCTGGGGTAGGAAGGCAAGAGGGGAGGCTCTAGGGGTTTTCACGGGGAGGGCCGAGCACTGCAGCATGGAGCGGCTGCCATCGTGCCGATGTGCCGCGGGGGTGTCCGCAGGTGCCCGAAAAGCTTCAAGAAAAAAATTACGACAGCTTTGCTGCAGCGCAATTTCTGCCGGTGTCGGCGGGTGCGGGGCTTTTCCGGTGCGGTGAAAAGGCACTGCTATAGTCGAAACAGCTTTTTGCTTATTGCTGTTCGACTATTTCTATCAGAGTCTATTCATGCCTGTAAGCACCCCCGCGCTGTCGTCGGAACCTGGAGCGAGTCATGCATCGGATGCAAGCCATGCGTCGGATGCGTGTCCTGCACCGGACGTGCGTCATCCATCTGACGCGCCTCATGCATCGGATGCGCCTTTTGCATCGGATGCGCCTCGTGCATCGGATGTACCTCGTGCATCGGAACACGCCCGCACGGCGCCTCACACCCCTGCAGCGGGAGCGCTTTTCGTGGGCGCCGACGCCGGCACGACAGGCTCGCGGGCGGAAGCGACCGACATCGATTCCGGATGCCTGCGTGTCGGTGTGATTGCGAATCCGGTGTCGGCCCGCGATGTGCGACGGGTGCTGTCGAATGCTGCCGGCCTCACACTGGGCGAACGGGCCAATATGCTGCTGCGGCTGGTGCACACGCTGGCAGCCTGTGCCGTGGACGAGATCTGTCTGATGCCTGAGCGTGAGGGGCTTCGTCCCATGCTGGAGCGCCAATTGCATCGGGCAGGCGGGGAGCGCACGGGACATCGGTTGCCGCGCATCCGTTGGCTGGAGATGCCGGTACGGGGCAGCATCGAAGATACCTATCAGGCGGCCCGGATGCTGCGCGAGATCGGGGTGCGCGCGATCATGGTGCTGGGGGGCGACGGCACCCACCGTGCCGTGGCCAAATACTGTGGACGCACACCGATCGTCGCCATTTCTTCGGGCACGAACAATGCCTTTCCGCCGATGCGCGAAGTGACGGTGACGGCGTTGGCCACAGGCTTGTACGCACGGGGGGATATTCCGGACGCGGTGGCGCTGCGCCCCAACAAATGCCTGCGGATTCGCAAGCATGATGCCGACGGACGCGTGCTGGCCGAGGACATCGCTCTGGTGGATGTCGGTGTGCTCAACGAGCAGATTCTGGGGGCGAAGGCCATTGGCGATGTCGACAGTCTGCGCACCGTGCTGGTGTCGCACGCTTCACCCGAGGCGGTGGGGCTGTCGGGGGTGGCCGCCATGCTGCAGCCGCTGGATCGGCATGAAGCTGGCGCACTGGTGGTGGAACTGTTGCCGGCCGTGGGGCCCCACGCGCCGCTGGCGGGGGCGCCGAGGATTCTGCGTGCAGCTTTGGCGCCGGGGCTGATCTGTGCCTTGAAGGTGATCGAGTGGCACCGGATCGACGACACCGTGATTCATCGGATCGAGGGGCAGGCGGGGCTGCTGTCCTTCGACGGCGAGCGCGAAATGAGTTTTCAGCCGCAGCATCGGCTGGAGATCCAGTTGCAGGAAAACGCGTTCTGCACCCTGGATGTTCCGGCCTGTCTGCGCGAAGCGGCCCGCCGGCATCTGCTGCTGGAGGACAGGGTGAATACCGGCTGAGCGATCAGCGGGTTTTCCGGGTGGACTCGGATCGCCGGGCGCGCATCGGGTTGCCGGATGTTCCGGCAGTGCAGGCGCAAGCCCGGCGGGCGAAGTTCATGAACACGAGAACGGCCAATGGAGGAGACGACTCATGGCACACAAACTGCCGTTGGACAGGACGGCGCTGCTCGATGTCTATCGCAAGATGAAGACGATTCGGGAGTTCGAGGAGCGGCTGCACATCGATTTTTCCCGCGGGGATATTCCCGGTTTCGTTCACCTGTACGCGGGCGAGGAGGCTTCCGGCGTGGGGGTGCTGCAGCATCTGCGCGAGGGCGACCGGATTGCCAGCACCCATCGCGGACATGGGCATTGCATCTGCGCCGGGGTCGACGTGATCGGCATGATGAAAGAGATCTACGGCAAGAAGGACGGGGTCTGCCACGGCAAGGGCGGCTCGATGCATATCGCCGACCTGTCCAAAGGCATGATGGGTGCCAACGGCATTCTGGGCGCAGGGGCTCCGCTGATCTGCGGTGCGGCGCTGGCCGCCAAGTACCGCGGCAAGGGCGAGATCGGCATCACCTTCTGCGGGGATGGTGCCGCCAATCAGGGCACGGTGCTGGAAAGCCTCAATCTGGCCGCCATCTGGAACCTGCCGGTGATCTTCGTGGTGGAGAACAACGGCTACGCCGAATCGACCTCACGTGACTATGCCACCGCCGCCAACAGCTTCGTCGATCGCGGCGTCGGTTTCGGCGTGCCGGGTGTGACCGTCGACGGCAATGATTTCTTTGCGGTGTACGAGGCTGCCGGCGAAATCATCCGGCGCGCCCGTGAAGGCGGTGGGCCGGCGCTGCTGGAATGCAAGACCCATCGTTTCTTCGGGCACTTCGAGGGGGATGCACAGACCTACCGTGCGCCGGGCGAGGTGGACGATCTGCGCGCGAATCACGACTGCATTCTGCTCTTCAGGCAGCGGGTGCTGGAGGCCGATGTGCTGACGGCGCAGGAGCTGGATGAGATCGACACCTCGGTGGCGGATCTGATCGAGCGTTCGGTGGTCGAGGCGCGTGCCGCGGCCGAACCCGGTCCGAAGGATCTGCTGACCGATGTCTACGTGAAGTACTGAGGCCGGCGCAGCGCAGAGGAATGCCGATTCCGGCGATCCGCAACAACAGAACAGAATACAGGGTGCGCGACAGGCGCCCGCAGCAGGGAGACGTACATCATGGCGAGAAAACTGAGCCTGAAACAGGCGATCAATGAAGCCATCGATCAGGAAATGCAACGTGATCCGAGTGTGATCATGATGGGAGAGGACATCGTCGGCGGAGCAGGGTCCGAAGGCGAGAAGGATGCATGGGGAGGCGTGCTGGGGGTCACGAAAGGGCTTTACCGGAAGTATGGCGACCGCCTGCTGGACACGCCGCTGTCGGAGTCGGCCTACATCGGCGCGGCAATCGGTGCGGCAGCCTGTGGCATGCGACCGATCGCGGAGCTGATGTTCATCGACTTCATGGGGGTCTGCTTCGACCAGATCTTCAATCAGGCGGCCAAGTTCCGCTATATGTTCGGTGGCAAAGCACAGACGCCGGTGGTGATCCGCGCGATGGTGGGGGCGGGCTTCCGGGCAGCGGCACAGCACAGCCAGATGCTGACGCCGGTTTTCACGCATATTCCCGGGCTGAAGGTGGTGTGCCCCTCCAATCCTTACGATACCAAGGGGCTGTTGATCCAGTCGATCCGGGACAACGACCCGGTGATTTTCTGCGAGCACAAGAACCTGTACGGCCTGGAGGGCGAGGTGCCGGAAGGCAGCTATGCCATTCCCTTCGGCGAGGCCAATGTGCTGCGCGATGGCAAGGATGTGACGATCGTGGCCTACGGCTTGATGGTGCATCGGGCGATGGAGGCGGCTGCCGCGCTCGAGAAGGAGCGCATCGATTGCGAAGTGATCGATCTGCGCACGCTGTCGCCGCTGGACATCGACACCGTGCTCGAGTCCGTGGAAAAGACCGGCCGCCTGGTGGTGGTGGACGAGGCCAGTCCGCGCTGCAACATCGCCACCGACATCTCGGCGCAGGTCTGCCAGGAGGTCTTCGATGCGTTGAAGTCCGGTATCCGGATGGTGTCGCCGCCGCATACGCCGGTGCCTTTCTCGCCGACGCTGGAGGACTTGTACATCCCCAGTGCCGATGCCGTGGCCAAGGCCGTTCGTCAAAGCATGAAGGGGTGAAGCAGATATGACGGGAATCACACCGATTGTCATGCCCAAATGGGGCCTGTCGATGAAAGAGGGCAAGGTCAACGACTGGCTGGTGGAGGAGGGCACGCGCATCGAGGTCGGCATGGCGATCCTCGACGTGGAAACCGATAAGCTGGCAAATGATGTCGAGGCAACCGATGCGGGGCTTCTGCGGCGCAAGGTGGCCGAGGTGGGCGATGTGCTGCCGGTGAAGGCTCTGCTGGGCGTGATGGCCGAGGCCGAGGTCAGCGA
>JBHADS010000429.1:0-3044 GCA_041855185.1 Lautropia sp.
CTGCTGCTGTCGGGCTCGTATCGGACGGTGGCGCTGCTGCCGAATCTGGAAGCGGTGCGCCGGGCCATTCCGCGCACCCAGGCGGTGGTGGCCGAGCCGGTGCCCGTGGCCGCCAGCAATCCTTCCGTCATCAACACCCGGCCGGGCGTGCGCCTGCATCTCTGCCGCTGAGCGCTGCGCACAGGCCGGCGTGGCGTGGGGTGTGGGATCAGCGGGCTTCCTGCATCACCCAGTCGTACAGGCGTGTCGCGCCCTCCTGCAGGGCATCCAGAAAGGCATCGACTTCGGCCTGCTGGCTGGCGCGGTGACTGATCGTGAACCACCAGCCCTGCCGCGTCGGGGCGTAGTAGACGCCCAGGCCGTCGGCTGAGGTCGGCGCGAAGCCGATGTTGCCGGTGATGCTGTCGTCGCCGATCGTCGAAGTCGACAGAAAGTCGGTGCAGAAACACCGATATCCCTCGTCCCGGAAGAAAGCCGGGGTGGGCTGCTGCAGCCGCTTGCTCATCAGCAACAGGCCGAGCAGATGGCGATTGGGTCCCAGCCCTTGCTTGCAGTCCTTGATCCGGGCCTTGTGTTCGGCCAGCGCTGCCTCGAAGCAGGCCCGATCGGGCTTGCCCTGCTGCAGCCCCCGCACGAAAGCCACCGATTCGTCCGAGACCGGACGAACGCACTCGGTGCGGCCGGCCTGGAAGTGGCTGACATCCACCGCCTCGTAGGTGTTGCGCACGCTGCCATAGACGGCCAGCTGCGCGTACTGCAGCAGGAACTGCATCAGCGCATCCTGACTGATCGTGCCCGGCAGCGTTTCGGTGGCCACCGGCAGGAGGCGGCTCTGCAGGCCCATCGAGCGGGCCCGTGCGGCATAGGCCTCGAAACACTGCGACCAGCGCCGTTTCTGGGCCTCGGTCAGCGTCCAGGCGCGGGCCTCCGGTGCCGGCGCCTGCGCGGCAAGCGCGCTCTGGCTGGGGGCAGCGGCGTCGCCGGAGGTGGACAGGGATTCTGCGCCCTCATCATGTCCTTCAAGGCTGCCGGATGCCACAGCGGCCGGGGATTCGGCCCCGCGCCGGGCAGGGCGCTCGTCGGCGCCAGCGTCCGGAGTCTGCAGCCGGCGCAGTGCACGTTCGAGGATGCCTTTCAGCGTTCCACCATCTTCCCAACTGTGCTCGGCATGCAGAAAGAAGCTGTCGGTGGCACGGTTGTAGACATAGCTGAGTGCCTTCAGGCACCAGATGTCCTGCGTCGGCACGAAGGTGCTTGCCGCCAGCTCGGCGTCGGCTGTCATCGGCTGATTGCGCAGACACAGGTGGAAGAGGTCGTTGCGGATCTCGTCGAGCAGCCGGGCGTTGTCCGGATGGGAGGCAAGCGCCGCCAGCGTCCGGGCGCCGTCGTCGCTGCCCAGGTAGCAGGGAACGGCGATCGGCCAGGGGTTGTCCTCGCCGCAGCTGAAGATGCGCTCGATGGCGGCGCGGAAATGCGCAGGGTGGTGTGCCTCGGCCTTCTCGTCCAGCGCCTCGACCCGGTGGTAGAAGCCGCGGTACAGGATGCCGATGTGGCGGGTCGTGCCCGGCGCTGCCAGGTGGTAGCCGTCCCGATGTGGTCGGGGCTCGCGCATGGCGCCCTGCAGGATCTTCCATTGGCGGGTGCTGGTGAGGCTGCCGTCCCTGCCGCGCGGAAACGCGAAGCGGCCGTGCAGATAGTCGGCGTGCACGGCGGCCAGCGCCGACAGCCACTGTGCCAGGTCGTGCCCGTGCATCGGGATGCGCAGGCCGATGTTGCTGGCCAGTGGCAGTGGGTCGCGGGTGTCGAGATAGGCATCCAGCCAGGCTTCGGCCAGCCAGCTGTTGCCGCGCTCGGCCGCTTCGGCATCGAAGGCTTGCAGCACTGCCTGCAGTTCCCGGCCGCTGCCGTGCTGGAAGCGCCGTGTCAGCCGCTCGGTCCGGGCGAAGGCTTCGGGGGAGAGCAGGGGATGGAGCTGACGCAGGTAGCGCTCACAGGTGTCGTCGAGAGGCGGAACGGGCAGGCGGGGCGTTGTGGGCATGGGATGTTCCTGGGCGATGGCGGGTGCAGGGCCGTGCGATTGCGCGATGTACGGTGCCGCCGTGCGGGCGGCGGGGATGGCTTGGGCCGTGCCGGCTCATGATCATGCATTTCAGCATGGCCGCTCGATGGTCTGCTGCAATGCCCCTGCCGGAGCGTGCCTGCGGGCAGGGCGGTCGGGGCGGGTTCTTCCTTCGCCGCTCAGTCCTGGTGTTCGTCCTCGTCGCCCTCGAAGAAGGCCAGTTTCACCACATAGACCAGAAACAGCAGGGTCAGCACCAGCAGCGAGGTTTCCAGCAGGTGGTCCTGCAGGCTCTGCTGCCAATAGATCGGGGTCTTGGCGTCCTTCATGGTTCAGCCTCCTGATGTGTGTGGAGCTTGGGCGTCGTCTGGCTTCGGCTTCCTTCTGACGCGGATGGCGCCGGCCTGGGCCGGGGCGGCTGCGGGTCGTAGCGGGAGGGCTGGCGGGGCACATCCTTGTTGAGCTGGCGCCACAGCGCAGCCATCCACAGATAGAGGATGAACACGAAGGGGAAGCCCGCAAAGGAGCCGACGGCCTTGATGCCTTCGATGCGGCCGGTGACGACGACGGCATAGCTGATCAGCGTCATGAACACGCACCAGACGACGGCGCGGAAGCGGTTTTCCTGACGACCGTCCTGGCTGGTCAGGATGCCGAGCGCGATGCCGGCACTGGTGACGGTGGTGATGACGAAGCCGAGGAAGAGGACGATGGTGAGCGGTTTGGTCAGTCCGGACAGCGGCAACATGTTCAGCACATGGTAGAAGGCGCCTTCGTACTCGTCGCTGTTGGCGATCTCGGCCAGCCGGCCGCTGCCTTCCAGCGTGTCGAGCAGGGCGAAGCCGGAGAACAGCGAGAACCAGACGACGATGAAGCCGCTGGGCACCAGCACCGAGGCCAGCACGAACTCCCGCAGGGTGCGCCCCCGCGAGATCTTGGCGAGGAACACCCCGACGAAGGGCGCCCAGGTGATCCACCAGACCCA
>JBHADS010000430.1:0-12237 GCA_041855185.1 Lautropia sp.
CCATTCGGCGGGCGATGCGGTGAAGCATTCTGTCTGGCAGCCCGGCTCACCGTTGCGTCCCTGTTTTTTGGGCTGCGCGGATGTGATCGGGCATGACAGGCTCTAGAATGTCGCCTCGACTGCGGCTGAGTCTCTTTTGCTGTCTGTCTTTTGTTTTCAGACCCGGACCACAGACCTGGACCCGATGCCCATGACCCCACCCGCCAAGGCTGCCGTGATCTTTTCCGGCGGCCAGGATTCGACCACCTGCCTGTTTCTGGCCATGCGCGAGTTCGGCCGCGAGCATGTGGAGGCCATCAGCTTTCAGTATGGTCAGCGCCATCAGATCGAGCTGGACAAGGCGCGCTGGATCGCCGAGGATCTGGGCGTGCGCCAGACGCTGATCGATGCCAGCGTGATCAAGACCATCACCCACAACGCGCTGCTGGATGCCGAGGTGCCGATCACACAGGGCGAGGATGGGCTGCCCAATACCTTCGTCGATGGGCGCAATGCGGTCTTTCTGCTGCACGCCGCCATCCATGCCAAGGCGCAGGGCATCCGCACGCTCTACATCGGGGTCTGCGAGACCGATTTCAGCGGCTATCCCGACTGCCGGGACGTGTTCATCAAATCGATGAACGTCACGCTGAATCTGGCGATGGATTACGCTTTCGACATCCGCACGCCGCTGATGTATCTGACCAAGGAAGAGACCTGGGCGCTGGCCGACGAGCTGGGCGCCTTCGACTACATCCGCCAGCATACCCACACCTGCTACGAGGGGGTCGAAGGCGGCTGCGGCCACTGCCCGAGCTGCGTGCTGCGCGAGCGTGGGCTGCGGACCTACCTGCAGCGCCGGGCGGAACGCTGAAATCAACCGGCATCATCCGAAGATCCCCCCAGACATGCACAAAGTTGCCAAGGAATTCAGTTTCGACATCGCCCACCTGCTGGACGGGCACGACGGCAAATGCCGCAATCTGCACGGCCACACCTACCGCCTGCAGGTGGAGGTGACGGGCGAGCTGCATGCCGAGGGGCCGAAGGCAGGCATGGTGATCGATTTTGCCGATCTGAAGGCCGTGGTCCAGCGCGAGATCCTGGAGCCGATGGATCACGCCTTCCTCTACGACAGCGGCAGCGAGCGCGAATCGCGGATTGCGGCACTGCTGGACGAATTGCAGTCCAAGACCTTCGCCATGCCGGTGCGCACCACGGCCGAGCAGATCGCGGCCTTCATCTACCAGCGCCTGCAGGCGCAGGGACTGCCGGTATCGGCTGTGCGCCTGTGGGAGACGCCCACCTCCTTCGCCGAGTACGCCCGCTGAACACCGCCACCCCTCTCTGCCCGCACGATGACCCTGTACCCGATCGAGGCCGACACGCCCCGCCCCGCCTGCGCCGCCGCCGGCTCATGTTCCGCCCCCACGGCGACCATCACCTACCCGATCGTCGAGATCTTCGAGAGTCTGCAGGGCGAAGGCTTCAACACCGGGATGCCGGCGATCTTCATCCGCTTCGGCGAGTGCAATCTGGCCTGCCCCTGGTGCGACACCGACTACAACACCTGGAAGCGCCTGTCGCTGGCCGAGGTGATGGAACAGGTGCACCGGCACAGCGCCCGCAACATCATCATCACCGGCGGCGAGCCCACCATCCAGCCCGACATCGAGGCGCTGCTGGAGCAGCTGAAGGCCGAGGGCTATTTTCTGGCGATCGAGACGAACGGGATGCGCCCCATCCCGCCGCAGATCGATTACATCGCCGCCAGCCCCAAGCGCCTCTACCAGAAAGCGCACCGCAAACATCACATCCCCTTCGCGCACGAGGTGCGCATCGTCGTCGATGAGGATGTGCAAGCCTTCTGCGAACAGATCGAGGACACGATCAGCGCCGAGCGCTATTACCTGTCGCCCTGCGAGATCGAGGGCGAGATGAATCTGCACGACACCATCGTCCAGCTGGGCCGGCTCAACCAGCGCCCCGGACGCCCACGCTGGCAGCTCAGCCTCCAGACCCACAAGCTGATCGGGATCGACTGAGGAATCTGGCGGATCATCCCATCCGCCCTACAGATGCCGCTGCACATCCATCCGTTGATGCAGGATGCGGACGATCTCGATCCGGCCATCTTCAAGGCAGCGAAAAAAGAGCATATGGCTGCCGACGGCCTGCTTGCGATAACCGTGGCGAATATGTTCGGCGGACTGCCCTTTCAGAACGCCGTTCGCCAACTTGAGACAGATTGCGTCGATGCTCCGCACATAGGTATCCGCCTGCTCCGGACTCCAGCGATCGGCCGAGTAATCCCAGATACCCGACAAATCATCGAGCGCTTTGGCAGACAGCAGATAAACCCGACGGCCGGCCGGCATCAGCGCTCGACCTTCTGCCGCTTGACGCGCAAGAAATCGTTCAGATCGAAGTCGTGGACCGTACCGCTGTCCTCACCTTCCTGCAATGCCTGTCTCAGCGCTTGAACACGGGCCTCCTGCTCCTCCAGCAGACGCAGCCCCGCGCGAATGACCTCACTGGCCGAGCCGTAGCGGCCGAGTGCAATCTGTTGCTGGATGAAGCCGGAAAAATGCTCACCCAATGTGATCGAGGTATTTCTGCTCATGAACGAAGCTCCATGACGTTCGCTGACTATACCCAAAAGTACCCTATTTTGGTACACCCGGGCGCAGGGAAGCGGGAGAATCCCGAAGCGCCAATCGGCCGCGCCGACCCATGCGCTCCCCGTGGCACAATCGCCTTTTGCGTTCAGCCCGCCCCCCCATGTCTGCTTCCGCCCCCGCCCCTGCCACGCCTCCGTCCAGCTCCTCGGCACGCATCGGCTGTCGCGCAACCGGCATCAAGGTTCAGCCGGTTGCCGTCCCACGGACACGCAACGCCCAGGCGGGGCGCACCGTGCGGCCTCCATCCCTGCCTTTCGGCCCCCGCGCACGCACCGGCGCGCTGGCCGCGCTGCTGGCGCTGCCGCTGCTGGCCGGCTGCCAGCCCGAGGTCGTGAAGATCACCGGCCCGACGATGGGCAGCCACTATCAGATCAGCTATGTACGCGCGGGCAAGGCGCCGGCCCCCGAGGTAGTGAAGGCCGAAGTCGAGAAGATCCTGGCCGAGCTGGACCGGGATGTCTCGACCTACCGCGACGATTCGGCGGTGGCCCGCTTCAACGCAGCCCCGGCCGGCACCTGCATGGCGATGCCGGGCAATGCGCTGACGCTGGCCGGCTTTGCCAACCAGTTGCGCCGTGGCAGCGAGGACGCCTATGACATCACCATGCTGCCGGTGCTGGATGCCTGGGGTTTCGGCCCGAAAGCCGCCAGGCAACAGCCCAGCCAGGGCGAGCTGACGGTGGAAGCGCTGCAGCAAAGCCCCGAGACGCCGCCCGTTCCCAGCCAGCAGACGCTCACCGGGCTGCGCGCCCAGGTCGGCCAGCAGCATCTGTCGATCCGCGGGCAGGAACTCTGCAAGCAGGCGCCGGTGCAGATCGATTTCAACAGCATTGCCGCCGGCCTCGCCATCGACGCCATCGGCAACGCCCTTGGCGCGCAGGGCATCGAGAACTATCTGATCGATGTGACCGGTGAAATCAAGGGCCAGGGCAAGAAGCCGGATGGTTCCCCCTGGCGGGTGGCGATCGAAGCGCCCGTCGACAACGCCCGGCAGATCCAGCGCATCATCGCGCTGAACGGGCAGACCATCTCCACCTCGGGCGACTATCGCCAGTACCGCGAAGTGGCAGGCCAGCGGCTGTCCCATGTGATCGACCCGCGCACCCTGACGCCGATCACCCACCGGCTGGCCGCCGTCACGGTGGTTCACCCGCTCGGCGTCCTCTCCGATGGCTACTCGACATTACTGATGGTGCTGGGGCCGGAGGCCGGCTACCGCTACGCGCGGGACAAAGGGCTCGCCGCCCTGTTCGTCACCCGCGAGGGCGAAGGCTTCCAGAGCCGCAGCACCCCCGAGTTCGATCGGATGTTTCCGAAGCCCCGGCCTTGAAGCCGAGCCCGGAAAGGCATCGGCAGACACGGTAAACTGTGCGGACAAGCCCCTCAGCAACGTGCACCTCACCCCCCCCCCTCGACAGGAGAAGGAACATGATCTGGTTGGTCACTTTCATCGTGATGCTGGTGGTGGTGGCTGGCATGGCCATCGGTGTGATGGCCGGACGCAAGCCGATCGCCGGCTCCTGTGGCGGCATCGCCAACCTGGGCATCGAGAAGGAATGCGGCATCTGCGGCAACGATTTCAGCAAATGCACCGGCAACAAGGACCGGGAAGGCACAACCGGCGACAGCGGCCCGATCGCGCAGAGCACCGAGGTCTCGCGCCCCCGCTGATCCAGACGCAGCCGCACTGCCTGCCTGACTGCGCCCGACTGCCTGATTGCAGATCGCCGAGGGACGAGAAGGCAGGCATGAAGGCGTCACGCGCCTTCATTCGGTCACTCTTCTTCAGTTGCCGCAGGAGGCCCCACTCCAGTCGGCCGGCACCGCCGATTCACCGCGGCGGCAGCGCAGCTGTCGCCCTGCCGACACCGCCACCCAGGCAGCGCCCCGGCGGACGAATTCGATCCGCACGCGCTCGGCGGCGAGCTGCTCATCCGGCAGGTTGACCATCGTCACCAGATAGACCGCGCTGGTGACGGGATTGTCGGCGTAGATGAAGCTTTCGCGCAGCACCTGGTCGGCCGACAGTGCTGCGTAGGAATCGGGCGAGAACACCTCGTCGAAGACCTGCTGACCGCACATATCGATCGGCTGCTCACAGGGGCGTGCCAGACGCACGGCTGCTTCGGTGGACAGCGCCAACGGGCTGAAACCCTGGGCGCTGCGCACATCGGTGGGCGCGGTGGGGATCAGCCGGATCAGGGCTGGCGTACCCCGGCCGGTTGCCGCCCCCGGTGCACCCAGCTCCCCGGAACGGTGCTGAATCACCGCCGCGCCCTGGGCAGCCGCGTCCGCTTGCGCTCCGTCCGCTGCGCCAGCAGCCCCCGGCGTCTGGCCCGTGCCGGCATCCTGGCCGGCACCCGCGGTTCCCTTCACGGCATCGCGGGCCGAATCCGCAGCCGATGCGGCCGCCTGCCCGGCCGAGCCGGCAGCAGCGCCCGCCTGAGCCGACGCATTCGCGGCCCCGCTCACGGCTGCACCACCTGCTGCGGCTGCCGCGCCAGCGGCGGCCCCAGTGGCTGTCGAGGCCGTCTGCTGTGCATCGGGGCTCGCCGTGCGGGCTGCGGGCGCCTTCGTTCCCATGCCCCGGGACGAGGGCTGGGCGGTCACGATCTCGGCACCGCCGGATGTGGAGGCGCCGGCCTGCGCGCCTGGTTCAGCCCCAAGGCTGTCCACCGGCTTGGCGGCACCTTCGGCAGCGGTTTCCGGGTCCAGGGGGCGCCACTGGGCATCGAGCGGCTGACGCGCCGCCGGCTCGCCCGAAGGTGGCGACTGGGTGACGACCGTGCCACCACGCTCCGAGCCCGGTGCGGACGAAGCTTGCTGCCCGGCCGCCCCGGCAGCATCAGGACGGGATGCTGTTGCCGACGGCGCCGGTGCCGTGGCCGGCTTCTCGCCGGTCTTCGGTCCGGCCGACGGGGTGCCCGCCACAGGGGCGGCCTTGGCAGCCCCAGCCTTGGCAGCCCCGGCCTGGGCGGCGCTCGTCACCGACGAGGCCGGCTTGCAGACCACCTTGCCCCAGTCACCGCCCTGGCAGCGGTACTGCATCCCCACCTGCAGCAACTGAAAGCCGCCTCCCGCCTGCTTGCGGAAAGCCAGCCGGCGTCGCCACTCCATCGTCTGGGTCTTGTCCTTGGCCGTCGCCGTCTGCAGAAAAATGCCGACCCCGGTGTCGAACATGAATTCTTCTTCGACGAAACGATAGGCGCTCCTGTCGGCACTGCCCTTGGGCAGCTCCATCCGGGCCGTTGCCTGCCGTCCGCAGCTCAGCAACTGACTGGACTTGCACTGCAGCGCACTGGTGCCGGGCTTCACGGGATCGAAATCCGTCGGGCGGGCGACCTCGGCGCGGGGCGTGGCACCCGCCGCCTGCGTTGCAGCAACCAACAGCAAAGCAATGAATGGTGAAGTGCGGAACAGAACTCTCATGCAGATGCGAAAACCCGAGAAAGACATCAAGCCCTGGGGACCTGGCCCGCGAAGGCACGACGATCCCACGAAGAAACACTACAGTCTTGCAGCGCCGGCTCAAGGATGCAAGCCCCGCAAGTTTCTCGACACCTCCGTGCGCAGCGGTGCCCTCTGCAGCATGGCCCCGACGGTCTGCCGGATGGGCTCCGGGCAGTCCCGCACATGCCTGCGCCGCGGCGACGACCGCGCTCACCAAGCCCGGCGCTGCCGCCCCCCTGCCATGAGCGGCCCCCGGGGACCACGGCACGCCCCTGTTCCATCGGCATGCCCGGCACCTTGGCCGAAATTGTCTCTGATCCGTCACCTGCGGTGCACCCGCCCCGCACAGGCAACCCGGCCACCGACAACGCCGGCGCTGCGCCGCCCCCGGCCCTCGGCAACGGGTGGGCTGCGGCATCCGGAACGCATCCGGGCCAAGGCTGGCGCGCCTTTCCGGCATCGGGGCAACAAGCCGGCGCCTCGACGCTGGACGGATCGCATCACGAAGACGGCCAGACGCCCTCCTGCGCCCCCTGCCTTCGTCTCGTATCCGCTGGTGTCGGTCACGGCGACGCCTATCTGACACAGCTTGGCACGTCATGTGTCGCGCAGCTAAGTATACTGCCGGGTGTATGCCCTCGTTTTTACCAACCCGGGGCGCGTCATGTGCTTGATCGCGGGCGTGATCAAGCGCATGCCACGCTCCTCCATCTCAACATACACGGAGACTTTGCATGACAACCCGCGTCGAGAAGTTCGGCCTTCAGGTGTCCCGCCCTCTGTTCGACATGATCGAACAGGAAGCACTGCCGGGTACCGGTGTCACCTCGGATCAGTTCTGGGAGGGGCTGTCGTCCCTGGTCCACGAGCTGGGGCCAAAGAACCGGGCCTTGCTGGCCAAGCGCGATGATCTGCAGCAACAACTGGATGCCTGGTACAAGGCGAACCCCGGCCGCATCGCCGATATGGCGGCCTACAAGGCATTCCTGACGGAAATCGGCTATCTGGTGCCCGAAGGGCCCGACTTCTCCATCGACACCCCCAATGTCGACGACGCCATCGCCTCGGTCCCCGGGCCGCAGCTGGTGGTGCCGGTCATGAACGCCCGCTATGCGCTGAACGCCGCCAACGCCCGCTGGGGCAGTCTCTACGACGCCCTGTACGGCACCGATGCGCTGGGCAGTCTGCCGAAGGGCGGCGGCTACGATCCCGCCCGTGGCGAACAGGTGATCGCCTGGGCCAAGCGCTTCCTCGATGACGTGGCCCCGCTCGAGAAAGGCAGCCACGCCACCGTCTCGGCCTATCGCATCGCCGATGGCAAACTGGTGGCCGTCACCGCCAATGGCGAGACCGGCCTGGCCGAGCCCGCGCTGCTGGCCGGTTATGTCGGCGATGCCGCCAGCCCCTCGGCCGTGCTGCTGAAGCAGCATGGTCTGCACATCGACATCCGCATCGACCGCAACAACCCGATCGGCAAAGCCGATCCGGCCGGCGTGGCCGACATCGTGCTGGAAGCAGCCGTCTCCACCATCATGGACTGCGAAGACTCGATCGCCGCCGTCGACGGCGAGGACAAGGCGCACGTCTATCGCAACTGGCTGGGGCTGATGAAGGGCGATCTGCAGGAGACGCTCGAAAAGAACGGCAAGACCATCGTCCGCCGCCTGAATCCGGACCGCGAGTACACCACGCCCGACGGCGGCACGCTGAGCCTGCAGGGCCGCTCGCTGATGCTGGTGCGCAATGTGGGTCATCTGATGACCAGCCCGGCCATTCTGGACAAGGAAGGCAACGAGGCGCCCGAAGGCATGATCGACGCGATGTCGACCGTGCTGATCGCCATGCACGATCTGAAGAAGACCGGCGGCGCCCGCAACTCGCAGAAAGGCTCGATCTACATCGTCAAGCCGAAGATGCACGGACCGGAAGAAGTGGCTTTTGCCAATGAGATCTTCAACCGCGTCGAGAAAGTGCTGGGCCTGCCGCAGTACACGGTCAAGCTCGGCATCATGGACGAGGAGCGCCGCACCACCGTCAACCTGAAGGAGTGCATCCGCGCCGCCAAGTCGCGCGTGGCCTTCATCAACACCGGCTTCCTCGACCGTACCGGCGACGAGATCCACACCTCGATGGAAGCCGGCCCGATGGTGCGCAAGGCCGACATGAAGACCCAGCCCTGGATCTTGGCCTATGAGGACAACAACGTCGACGTGGGCCTGGCCTGCGGGCTGTCCGGCATTGCCCAGATCGGCAAGGGCATGTGGGCCATCCCCGACATGATGGCCGCGATGCTGGAGCAGAAGATCGGCCATCCGAAGGCAGCCGCCAGCTGCGCCTGGGTGCCCAGCCCGACGGCCGCCACCCTGCACGCCACCCACTACCACCGCGTGGATGTGAAGGCGCTGCAGGCCGGTCTGGCCCAGAAAGGCAAGCGCGCCAAGCTCGAGGACATCCTGACGGTGCCGGTCGCCGCCCAGCCCAACTGGTCGGATGCCGAGAAGCAAGCCGAGATCGAGAACAACGCCCAGGGTATCCTCGGCTATGTGGTGCGCTGGGTCGATCAGGGCGTGGGTTGCTCGAAGGTGCCCGACATCAACAACGTCGGCCTGATGGAAGACCGCGCCACCTGCCGGATCTCGTCGCAGCACATCGCCAACTGGCTGCGTCACGGTGTGGTCAGCGAGCAGCAGGTGATGGACACGATGAAGCGGATGGCCGCCGTGGTCGACCAGCAGAATGCGGGTGATCCGGCCTACATCCCGATGACGCCGAGCTGCGATACCATCGCCTTCAAGGCCGCCTGCGATCTGGTGTTCAAGGGCACGGTGCAGCCTGCGGGCTATACCGAGCCGATCCTGCACGCCCGCCGGCAGGAGCTGAAGGCCAGCCGCTGAGCCCTTCGGCACAGCCGCCGTCCAGCCCCCGCCCCGGGCGGGGGTTTTCCTCTGTCGTCGGCCGGACTGTCATCGGCCAGACTGTCGTCTGGCCCCTGCGGTACACTGGCGAGATCGTTTTCGACTCACCCGCTCACGGGATTGCGAGAGACACACGATGCGCCATTGCCCGACCCCCATCGCCCTGTTGCTGCTGTCGCTGGCCGGCACGGCCTGGGCTCAGCCCCACGCCGAGACCGAGGCACGCCAGCGCTGCGAGGCCCTGGCCCAACTCGCGCTGCATGACACCCACATTACCCACCTGAGCTGGGTGCCCGCCGGCAAGCTGCCCCCGGACCCCGCTGCCGAGCTGACCGGCTCGTCGGCCCAGAACCTGGAATTTGCCGCGCACTGCGTGGTCAATGGTGAAATCGAGCGCCGCAAAGGCGCCGACGGCAAGCCCTATCACATCGGCTTTCAGCTGCGGATGCCCGCCCAGTGGAACCGGAAGTTCCTCTTTCAAGGGGGCGGCGGCACCGACGGCTTCATCGCACCGGCCGTCGGCAGCATCCCCACCCGCGGCTCCAGCGCCCCGCCCGCGCTCAAGCGCGGCTATGCCGTCGTCAGCATGGACGGCGGGCACCAGGGCCGGGATGTCTCGTTCGGCGCCGATCAGCAGGCGCGGCTGAATTTTGCCTATGCCGCCACCGGCAAGGTCACGACCCTCGCCAAGCAGCTGATCCAGCAGATGTATCAGGCCGCTCCCCGGCACAGCTATTTCATGGGCTGCTCCAACGGCGGACGCGAAGCGATGATGGCGGCCATGCGCTATCCGCTGGAGTTCGATGGCGTGGTGGCCGGCAATCCCGGCTTCCGGCTCTCACGCGCTGCCATGGGTGAAGCCTGGGACAGCCAGCAGCTGATGGCCGCCGCCCCCCGGAATGCCGCCGGCAAGCCGATCATCGCCAACGCGCTCACCCAGCAGGATCTGGACGCCGTTGCGGCCGGGGTGCTGGCACGCTGCGACGCCCGCGACGGGCTGAAGGATGGCATCGTCAATGCCTGGGAAAGCTGCGATTTCAAACCCGAGATGCTGGCGCAGCAACTGGGCGCCCGGAAGGTGGCGCTGCTCGAGCGCATCTTCGACGGTGCCCGCAACAGCCGCGGCGATGCGATCTACAGCTCATGGCCCTATGATGCCGGCATCAACAGCCCCGGCTGGCGGGCCTGGAAGCTGGGCAGCTCGCAGACGGCCCAGCCCGATGCGCTGAACCTGACCCTGGGCGCGGCCTCGCTGCCCCAGTATTTCATGACACCCTACGATCCGAAGTTCAATGTGCTGGACTTCGATTTCGACACCGACCCGCCCCGAACACGCCAGATCGGCGGTATCAATGACGCCGACAGCACCGATCTGAGCACCTTCAAGGCCCGAGGCGGGCGGATGATCATCTTTGAAGGCGTCTCCGACCCGGTGTTCTCGGCGCACGACCTGCGCGACTGGTATCGGCAACTGCAGAAGGACACCCCGAACACCCGTGACACCGCCCGCGTGTTCATGGTGCCGGGCATGACGCACTGCGGCGGCGGGCCGGCGATGGACGACTTCGATCCGCTGAGCGCCCTGGAGAACTGGCGTGAGAAGAATCATGCGCCCGATTTCATGGTCGCCACCGGCACGGCTTTCCCCGGCCGTTCACAGCCGATCTGCGCCTACCCGAACGTGGCCGTCTACACGCGCGGCGACAGCAGCAAGGCCGGCAGCTTCAGCTGCAGAAAACTGCCCTGAGACCGGCGCGCAAGCCCTACTCGCTGACCCGCACATCGGCAGCCGTCAGATCCTGCTGCGCCGCCTCGGCCTCGCGCAGCACGGCGTCGAGCAGATTGATCGTCCCCGGCGGTGGCGCGGTCGTCCCCTCGGCTTCGCGCGACGAAGCGGACATCGCCCGTGCCTCGGGAACCCGGGGTTCAGCGCTGGGCAGCGTCTCGACGAACTCGATCCAGCGTGGCCATTTGTACTGCGCCAGATTGTCGCGCAACCAGCTGCGCAGCCGCTCCTCGGTGCCCTCATCCGGCGGCACCCCGGGCTTCAGCACCACCAGCGCCTTCGGCCGGATGAAGCCCCCCTCGGCATCGGGCACCCCGATCACGGCTGCCTCGGCCACATCCTCGTGTGCCGCCACCGCGCTGGCCACCTCGGCCGGCGAGACGAACTGACCGGAGATCTTCAGCAGATCATCGCAGCGCCCGGCGTAGTGGTAGTAGCCCTGCTCGTCGCGCCAGAAGCGATCCCCGGTCCGCAGCCAGCGCCCCAGAAAGACATCCCGGGTCTGCTCCCGCTGGTTCCAGTAACCCAGGGCCGCCGTCGGGCCGTTCACCAGCAGGATGCCGACCTCGCCATCGGCCACGTCCTGTTGCTGCTGATCGACCAGCCGCAGGCAATAGCCGGGCACCGGCCGCAGGCCGGTATCGGTCTGCGTATCCCCCCGCGGGGTGGAGAGGTAGATATGCAGCATTTCGGTGGAGCTGACGCCGTTGAGCAGCTCGGCCCCCAGCCGTTCCTCCACCCGCTTGCGCAGCCCTTCGGGCATCGCCTCGCCGGCCGAGACACACAGCCGCAGCGACAGCTCGTTGCTCTCGGGACAGTTCGGGTCGGCCAGCAACAGCGCATAGGCGACCGGCACCGCAAAGAACACCGTCGGCCGCGCCCCCACCACCTTGGCCGGCGCCCGCCCGGTCAGATACAGGATCAGGTCCTCGACCTTGCCCGGTAGCGCGGATTTCAGCACCGCCATCGCACCGGCCACCATCGGGAAGATCAGCGAGTTGCACAGCCCATAGGCCGTATAGAGCCGCGCCGCCGAGAAACAGCGATCACGGGGCGTGAGACCCAGCACCTGCAGGCCGTACAACTCGGCCATCTGCACCAGCGCCGCGTGGCAATGCACGGTGGCCCGCGGGTGCCCCTGCGAGCCGGCGGAATACAGCCAGAAGCACGGCTCGTCACTGCTGGTGTCCACCGCATCGAATCGATCCTCATCGCCCCCGGCTTCGAGAATCGCACCGATGTCGCCGCCGTCGGCCAGCGGCGCCTCCGAGATCAGCAGCCGCTGCAGCGTCGGAATCGAGTTGTGCAGCCCATCGAAGGGCGCGAAGGCCGAGCGGGACACGAACAGCGCCTTGGCCCGGGAATCGCGCAGGATGTAGTCGTAATCGTGCTTGGACAGCCCGGTGCTGACACAGACCGGCACCAC
>JBHADS010000431.1:0-3167 GCA_041855185.1 Lautropia sp.
CTCACCGGCCTTCGAGGAACGTGACTTCGACAGCTTCCGCAGCTACTACCGCTACCTGCCCAGCGGCACCAGCACGATCGAATACACCCTGCGGCTGAACAATCCCGGTGTCTTCCATTTGCCGGCCAGCCGGGTGGAAGCCCTCTACGCCCCCGAGATGTTCGGCGAAACCCCGAACAGCGGCATCACGGTACACGCGGAATGAAGCACGCGCTCGCCCTCCCCCGTGCACGATGTCGCCGGCCCTTTGACGCAGCGGCTGGAGGCGCACAATCATGAGCAGACGTGGCCGGCCCCCCCGTCGGCATCGGTACATCCTGATCGTGCTACTGGGGCTGGTCCTGCCGGCCGGCAGCCTCGCACCCGACGCTCAGGATCTTCAGGGCTCACCAACTCTGAAGGCCAGACCGCCCCGTTTCGAGACAGTGCGCGCCGAAGCCCGCTCCTCGGAAACCGTGCTGCTCGACCGGCGGGGCGAGGCGATCCATCGGCTGCGCACCGACCCGAACCGGCGCCTGGGCAGCTGGGTACCACTCGACGCCATCTCGGCAGCCCTGCCCGAAGCCCTGCTGCTGTCGGAGGACAAACGCTTCTTCGAGCACACTGGCGTCGACTGGCAGGCCGTGGCCGCAGCAGCCTGGTCGAACCTGCGCCATACCCAGGTGCGCGGCGCCTCGACGCTGAGCATGCAGCTGGCCAGCCTGCTGGACCCGGCATTGCGCCCGGAGCACGGCCGCTCGCGCAGCCTGCTGCAGAAACTTGCCCAGGCGCAGGCCGCCTGGCGTCTGGAGCGCCACTGGCGCAAGACCCAGATTCTCGAAGCCTATTTGAATCTGGTGCCCTTCCGAGGCGAATTGGTCGGCATCGATGCCCTGTCGCGCACACTGTTCGGCAAGGCACCCCACGCGCTGACCGCCGCCGAGGCCGCGCTCTCGGCCGCCCTGGTGCGAGCCCCGAACGCCGCCCCGGCGCAGGTTGCGCAACGGGCCTGCGCGCTGCTGAGGAGCATGCAGGGCCGTGCCGATTGTGCCCAGCTTCGGCTGCAAGCCACGCTGAGCCTGCAGCACGCGCGGCACTGGCCGCCCAGCGAGGGCAATGCCCCGCATCTGACGCACCTGATGATTCGCCAGCAAATCGCCTCGGTACAGGGCACGCCGCTGCGGCATTCCTCCGTTCTGCTCCCCGCAGGCTCTGCCGGCGCATCCGGCGCCGTGCCGAGCCGGCTGCACAGCACACTGGACGCCCAGGTCCAGCGGGCGGCCATCGACGCGCTGATGCGGCAACTGCGTGAACTGCAGGGACGGCGCGTTGCCGACGGCGCCGTCATCGTGCTGGATAACGCCAGTGGCGAGGTGCTGGCCTGGGTCGGCTCCAGCCAGACCTTGAGTCAGGCCGCCGAGGTGGATGGGGTACTCGCCCAGCGCCAGCCCGGCAGCACGCTGAAGCCCTTTCTCTATGGACAGGCGATCGCCGAACAACGCCTGACCGCTGCCTCGCTGCTGGATGATTCGCCGGCTCATCTGTCCACCACCGACGGGCTCTACATCCCGCGCAACCATGACGGCGATTTCAAGGGCTGGGTGTCGGTTCGCACCGCGCTGGGCGCCTCGCTGAACATCCCGGCCGTGCGTGCGCTGCTGATGCTCTCGCCCGAAGCCTTTCATCGGCAGTTGCAGCAGCTCGGTCTAAAGTTGCCCGAAAGCGCTTCGCACTATGGCTACAGCCTGGCGCTGGGCAGTGCCGAGGTCAACCTGCTGCAGCTGAGCAATGCCTATCGCACACTCGCCAACGGCGGGCGTCACTGCCCGGTGTACTGGTGGCGCGCACCCCCCGGCCCGGGCGAGCACACCGGCACCCGGCCACGGACCCTGGATTGCCGGCAGGCCATCGACCCCGGCGCCGCCTTCATCGTCGGCAGCATTCTGTCCGATCCGCAGGCACGGCTCCTGAGCTTCGGCACCGACTCGGTGCTGAACACGCGCTTCTGGAGTGCCGTCAAGACCGGCACCAGCAAGGACATGCGTGACAACTGGGCGATCGGCTGGAGCCAGCACTACACCGTCGGCGTCTGGGTGGGCAATGCCAATGGCGAGCCGATGCACGAGATCAGCGGCGCCGGCGGGGCTGCGCCGATCTGGGCAGCGATCATGCGGACACTGCATGCCCATGTACCCTCACGGCCACCGGCGCCACCAGCGGGGCTGCAGGCAGCAAGCGTGCAATTCGCGCCGCCGATCGAGCCCGCCCGGCAGGAGTGGTTCCTGCCCGGCACCGTGCAGACGCTGTTTGCCCTGCAGAACCCGCCGGTGCGGATCACGACACCGGCGCCGGGCAGCATCGTCGCGCTGGACCCCGACATTCCCGCCGAGCACCAGCGCCTGAGCCTGCGCGCCCAGGGCGAGTACGCCGATGGGCAGCGCCTGCACTGGCGCATCGGTGAGCGTCTCGTCGGTCATGGTCCGCACGCCGAGTGGCTGCCGCTGCCCGGCCGACACGAGATCGAGCTGCTGGATGCCGAAGGGCGGGTGCTGGACCAGGTCCGGATCGAGGTACGCGGCGCGATGCTGGCTACCCCGTCGGCAGACGCCCCGGAAGGCACGACAGAGCAGACGTCCCTGCCCTGATCCAGCCGGGCACTACAGCCAGCGGCGTACCATCACGGTATAGGTGTAGTAGGCATTGCCGAATTTCTCGTGGAGCACGCGCTCCTCGGCCTGGATCTGAAAACGGTTCATGTACAGCACGAACAGCGGCAGCCCCAGCAGTGCGACGAGATTGGACAGATAGACCGCCCAGCCGATCAGCACGAACAGCAAGCCCAGATACATCGGATTGCGGGTGCGGCGGTAGATGCCCCGCGTCACCAGCATGGTGGCACTGGCGGGCGCGCCGGGATTGAAGCTGGTCTTGTGCGCCCGAAAGGCCGAAATTCCCATGCCGACGAGCAGGCAGCCCCAGGCCAGCATGAACACGCCGATGAAGCCCCTGCCCGGCACCGGCCAGGTCGCGGCCGGCACCGCCGCGCTCAGCACATACATGAGCAAGGCAACCAGCAGAAAGACAATGGCTGGCGGGATTTTCAACTCGAGTGATCGCAACATGGCTCTACTGAAGGCCGGGCAATACCGACCTTCGCGCTCCGGTCAGAAGTTTCGTCCGGGCGCCCC
>JBHADS010000432.1:0-3910 GCA_041855185.1 Lautropia sp.
CTGAGCAGCGGCAAGGGCAGCGACGTGCTGGGCCAGCCGCTGAACGCCGTCATCTGGCTGGCCGGCTCCCTGGCCGACCACGAGGAAGCGCTGAAGCCCGGCGATCTGGTCAGCCTCGGTTCCTTCTCGGCCCTGCTGCCGCCCAGCGCCGGCCAGACTGTCACCCTCGAATACGAGGGGCTGAGCGGTGTGCGACCGGTGAAGGTGAGTTTCAAGTGAGGCAGGTCCTCGTCGACAACCAAGCGTCTCACGACATGGAGGGTTCTGTCGTCACCTTGCAATCCGCGATCGTTGCCTGATGAATCCCGAATGGGTGGGATGTCGCGAGCAATGAAAGCTGGCTTTAATTGTTGTTGTTCAAATTAAAGAGTGCTTTAATTTGTGGGTGTTCCATTAAAGCTTGCTTTCAATAATGCGCTCCACCGGAACCTACGTGATATCCACGACGCTGGGCGAGTCGGTGCGTGCTTTCGTGCCTCACGCCTTGCCGCCGTCTGATCCGCGCCTGTCTGTCGAAGGATTCGCTGATCTCAATCGGCAGGCGGAGGTTGCGCTTGCCCGTCTGGCAGGTGTCGCCGGGCTGGTGCCGTCGGTAGATTGGTTGCTGTACAGCGCCATTCGTCAGGAAGCTTTGCTGACGTCGCAGATCGAGGGCACGCAGGCCACACTCATCGATCTGTTCGACGAAGAAGCGGGCTTCGAGGTCGGCAATACCGACGATGTGGAGGAAGTGACCAACTACCTTCGTGCGTTTCGCTGGACTCAGGAGCAATTGCGTGATTCCAAAGGGCTGCCTATCAGTGTGAGATTGCTGCGTGAGGCACACCGCCGCCTGTTGGATGGAGCCCGCGGCGCAGGAAAGCAACCCGGGGAGTTGCGCCAGTCGCAGAACTGGATCGGTGGCACGCGGCCCGGCAATGCGGTTTTCGTCCCTCCGCCGCCGGAGCACGTTCCCAGGTTGTTGGCCGACCTGGAGCGCTTCATCCACGATACGGCGACGGATGTGCAGCCCTTGGTCAAGGTGGCGCTGATCCATGCGCAGTTTGAAACTATTCATCCGTTTCTCGACGGTAATGGACGTATTGGCAGACTGTTGATTGCAGCGCTGCTTGAGCATTGGGGGCTGCTGTCCGAGCCCTTGATGTACCTCAGCGGCTACCTCAAGCAACACCAGGCTGAGTATTACCGTTGTCTGTCGACCATCCGCACGGAGGGCGATTGGGAATCATGGGTGAGATTCTTTCTGGAAGGCGTTGCCATTGCGGCTGGTGATGCGGAAAGAAACATCATTGAGGTGGCAAGCCTTGTGACCGCAGACCGCAAGCGCCTGTTGCAATCTGCGAAAGCAGGCCCGGCAAGCTACCGCCTGTTTGAAATGCTGCCGATGATGCCGCGCTTCACGATCGAGCGCGTGCGAACACAGTTGGCCACCAGTTTTCCCACGGCGACGGCGGCGGTCAAAGTGTTGGAGGATCTGGGCATTGTGACGGAGCTGACCGGACAGAAAAAGAACCGTATCTACAGCTACCAAGCCTATGTCCAATTGCTCTCCCAGTCTTCGTCGGAAACATCGGGGAGATAGGGCGCTGGCACCTTCCTGCACGGGCTGCCCTGGACGACGATTCGCGATGAAAAGCAGGCAGCAGCGTTGCTCCAGTTCTGCACTGGCTATGGCTGATACACGCTCTCGGGTTTGTATGCATGTCCGTGCCCGGACTTCGGTGCTGCTCGTTCCTGGCTGGCGACGATTGCGCTTCGTGGACAAGCCGACATCCTCCGCACAGGGAATTTCGGATGCCCCGTCAAGAGCAGCCATGCTTTGCTGCACAACAGAAAGAGGAGAATCGACTGCAATATGCAGGGAGGATGTCCATTTCTGAAATCTGGGGTGATCTTCATCACTGAAATAAATTAGCCTACTAATCGATGTTGCTGTAGAGATGAGTGCCTGATCCCATTGCAGGGCTTTTCTTGATCGGCCATGAAGGTGCGCAGCGCGTGCAGAAGCAGGCGCGTGCAGCGCCGGAACACGCAGACCAGGTACATGGAGAGCAGGCATTACGCAGAGCAAGAGCAGGTGCGCGCAGCAAAGGTGGTCTTGCTGGCTCGCGTACTTCCGGTCGTTGTGGGCCGTGTCTGGAGTTTGGCATCGGGGCAGTCCGTTATGAATGACATGAATGTCGTGGAGCAAGGCTCATTTCTCGGGTCTGGTGGCGGCAAGATCCTGTTTCATTTTTCACATGGCGAAGTCACTATGTTTACGTCGCTGCGTTTTACTCTTCGTGCCACATCGTGGTTTTCGTTTCGTACAAAATCGTGAGGGAGAACACTCGACATGAGCATCAGGAATCTTCAGGCTCCTTTGACTGCTGCAGCATTGGCCGTACTGCTGGCCGCGTGCGGCGGTGGCTCGGGTAGCAGCGACTCGGGCGGAACTGGTAGTAGCCTGGCTCCCAAGGATGCCAGCAGCACGCAAACCCCGGGCGCCGCCGCCACTGCGGAGAGTGCGTCGGCTGCGCAGCAGGCTCAGGGAGCACCTATCGACAGCACCGGCGTGCGCGGTGATGTGCTGCTGAGCATGCTTGATCATCGGACATGCCATCACAAGATTCTCAAACCCGCCAGCTCATACAACGGCCCGCTGCTGAGTGACGCCGAGCTCGGCAACACCCCGAATGCGACTGGCAGTGTCAGACTGAAAGATGCGCCGAACTACAAACTCAAACCCGGACAGCGGCCGCCTCCGGGCATGCCGGGGCATGATGTGCCCTGCACGGACAGCCTGTATGAGTACACCCCCTTCGATGATGGCACCAGCACCTTGGAGCAATTGTCCGGCCTGTTCCTCGCGCTGAGAGAGCTACCGGACCCCAGCAAGCGCCCGATCCGCAGCATTGAGACCTCGACGCCGATCACAGTCTCGGGGGGCAATGTCACGCTGGGCGCCGAGCAGAGTTTCCAGCGCTTCGGCGACCAATTGGATCAGCCGCAAACCCTCGTCAGCGCCAGTGCGTACACTTTTCAGACAAGCGCACGCATTCCCTATGGTCTCGTCACCGAATGGCGCCAGGGGGCGGATTTCAACGAGCTGATGGTGTTGCCGGGGGCCGACGAGACACAGGCCAAGCTGTGCTGGAACACCCACACCTCGTTCTTACGCCGCCTGCATTGCCAGGTCTGGGAACTGCCTGATGGCTGGCAGCGTGGCGCCACGATGAACCTGGAAGACCAGTACATAGTGGATGATCGCTCGATGTATCCGGGTGAAAGCGGACACCTGTTCTGGCGTGGAAATGCCGAGGCGCCCGAGGCCGCATCGCAGGCTGCTGCATCGGTTCCGGCCGAAGTCGGCACCGTGCCGACCGCGGACGAAGTCGTGACACCGGGAGCCGCCCTGGCGGTGCCTGCCCCCGCCACGCCGGCAGCGACGCCGGATGCGGCGGCACAACCGGCACAGGACGCTGCGGCCCAGCCCGCACCGGCACCTGCTGCGGAAGCAGCTGCGGCCGAGGCAGGCTGATTCGGCTGCGAGGAGGGATGGAGCGTGTCATGCATGATCGATCGCAAGCGTGATCAAGTGCATGACACGCTCCAACAGGCTTCGGGCGCTTCGTCCGGTGGGGTTGTCTGTCATCGGCCAACCGTCCCAACGGCCCACGCTGCGTAAGCGATTGGGCAAGCCGCTGCTCGCGCAGACGAACACCCAGCGGGTGCAGGATTTCAGCGGGAGTCGAGAGATTAAAAGTCATTTTTATGACCCTTAACGCCAAAAAAATCGCTTAAGTGCCATTTAAGTGGACTTTATCTATTCTTGAAAGCAGATGGTCAGGCGTTCACCGGCGCATAACTGGCGCATAACTGGCGCATAACTGGCGCATAACTGGCGCATAATTATAAAAAAATCATGCTA
>JBHADS010000433.1:0-4801 GCA_041855185.1 Lautropia sp.
CCTGCTCGCGGGTGGAGGGGTCGGCAATGGTCGGGCCGGAGGCGACCGCCGCCGGATCGTCACCGGGCACGTCCGAGACGATCAGGCTGACGACCCGCGCTGGCCGGGCAGCTGCCGCCAGGCCGCCGCCCTTGATGCCAGAGAGCTGGCGGCGCAGCACATTCATCTCGCGGATGTTGGCACCGCTGGCCAGCAGCGCCCGATTCAGCTGCTGCTTGTCGGCCAGGCTCATCTCGCCGGCCGGCAGTACCGCCAGCGAGGAGCCGCCCCCGGAGATCAGCGCGATCACCAGATCCTCGGGCTGCAGCCCCTGCACCGCCTGCATCAGACGCTGGGCCGCGAGCAGGCTGTTCTGATCCGGCACGGGATGGGCGGCTTCGAGAATCTCGATCCGCCCGGCATCGACGCGCTGGCCGTGCCTGGTGACGACCACCCCCGACAGGGGTACATCGGGCCAGGCGGCATCGAGCGCCGCCGCCATCGCGGCCGAGCCCTTGCCAGCGCCGACCACCACACAGCGGCCCTTGGGTTTTTCAGGCAGATGGCGCAGCACGGCCGCCCCCGGCTCGGCACTGGCCACCGCCGCATCGAAGATCTGTCGCAAGGCCGCTCTTGCCTGTCGATCCGTCCATCTGCTCATTGCTGTCCCTCCGGTTGTTGCTGAATATCGGGCGTGTCTCTGTCGGGCCTGTTCCGCGCGTTGCTCACGCGTGCCGGGCCACAGCCTCCACGATACTCCAACTGCGCCGGCCCGGGCCGCCCGCGATGTCAAAGCTGGATTGAGCCCGATGCGTGTCATGCCGGAGCG
Organism: Lautropia sp.; assembly: GCA_041855185.1. Classification (GTDB taxonomy): domain Bacteria; phylum Pseudomonadota; class Gammaproteobacteria; order Burkholderiales; family Burkholderiaceae_E; genus Lautropia. The sequence goes on from JBHADS010000433.1 coordinate 809, forward strand.
GCTGGACGACAGCCATTCACGACAGCCCTGCGCGCCCGGCCGGGCTTGCGCGGGGGCCCATCCGTGCAGGGCACGCGCTAACCGAAGTCGTGGCCGTGCGTGCCGATGCTGGGCTGTGTCATGTGGGCTTTACACCGTTGCGAAATATCGGATCGACCAGAATCGAGCACGGGTATGGATAGAGGAGCGCACGATGGCGCCGCCCCCTTGTGGCTGAGAGGCGCCAAGCGCCAAGGCTCCCTGATCCGACCCCGATCTTTCGTGCCCCACGCACGGTATCAGGAGACTCTCATCGTGAACGACAACAACAAGAGCAAGGCGCAGTACATCATGGCACTCGACCAGGGTACGACCTCCTCGCGCGCCATCATCTTCAACCGCCAGGGCGAGACGGTCGCCGTCGCCCAGCGCCCCTTCAACCAGTATTTCCCGAAACCGGGGCTGGTCGAGCACGACGGCAAGGAGATCTGGGCCTCCCAGGTGGCGGTGCTGACCGAGGTGCTGGCCAAATCCGGGCTGGATGCGGTGGACGTCGCCGCGATCGGCATCACCAACCAGCGCGAGACCACGGTGGTCTGGGACCGCAAGAGCGGCGAGCCGGTCGGCCCCGCCATCGTCTGGCAGGATCGCCGGACGGCGAAGTACTGTGATCAGATCCGGGATGAACACGGTGAGCGCATCCGCCAGAAAACCGGGCTGGTGCTGGATGCGTATTTCTCGGCCACCAAGCTGAAGTGGATTCTGGACAACGTCGATGGCGCCCGCGCCAGAGCCGAGCGCGGCGAGCTGTGCTTCGGCACGATCGACACCTGGCTGATCTGGAACTTCACGCGCGGCAAGGTCCATGTGACCGACCCGAGCAACGCCAGCCGCACCATGCTCTACAACATCCACACCCTCGACTGGGATGAGGATCTGCTGGCCCTGTTCGGGGTGCCGCGTGCGATGCTGCCCGAGGTCAGAAGCTCCAGCGAAGTCTATGGCGAGACCTCGACCCGCTATACCGAGGCGCCGATCCCGATCGCCGGCATCGCCGGCGACCAGCAGGCAGCCCTGTTCGGCCAGCTCTGTACCGAAAAAGGGATGCTGAAGAACACCTATGGCACGGGCTGCTTCCTGCTGATGAACACCGGCGAGACCCCGGTGGACTCGAAGAACAATCTGCTGACCACCATCGCCTGGAAGGTCGACGGCAAGACCACCTACGCGCTCGAAGGCGGGGTCTTCGTCGGCGGCGCGGCGATCCAGTGGCTGCGCGACGGCGCCCGGCTGATCCGCACCTCGGCCGACATCAACAACCTGGCGGCCACGGTCGAGGACAACGGCGGCGTGTACTTCGTGCCGGCCCTGACCGGACTGGGCGCCCCCTGGTGGGATCAATATGCCCGCGGCGCACTGCTCGGCATCACCCGGGGCACCACCGACGGGCACATCGCCCGCGCCACGCTGGAAGGCATCGCCTTCCAGGTCTATGACATCGTGAAGGCGATGGAGGCCGATGCGGGCCAGGCCACGGCCGAGCTGCGCGTCGATGGCGGCGCCTGCAAGAGCAACTATCTGATGCAGACCCAGGCCGATCTGTTCGCCTTCGACATCGTGCGCCCCCGCACCATCGAGACGACTGCGCTGGGCGCGGCCTATCTGGCGGGCCTGGCCACCGGCTACTGGCAGAACCTCGACGACATCCGCGAGCAGTGGCAGGTGGACCGGGTGTTCAAGCCGCAACTGCCGCCCGAGCGGGTGAAGGAGATGCTGCACTACTGGCACAAGGCGGTGCGCGCCGCACGCCACTGGATCGAGGAGTGAGTCATGGGCATCTTCACTGCGGAATTCATCGGCACTGCCATCCTGCTGCTGTTCGGCAATGGCGTGGTGGCCTCGTGCGCGCTGGAGAAAACCCATGCCCGCGGCGTGGGGGTGGGCTGGATCGTGATCACCACGGCCTGGGGTCTGGGCGTGTTTCTGGGCGTGGTGGTGGCCGGACCGCACAGCGGCGCCCATCTGAATCCGGCCGTGACGCTGGCGCTGGCCATTGCCGGCAAGGTGCCCTGGTCGCTGGTGCCCACCTACTGGGCCGGCGAGATGCTCGGCGGCATGTTCGGCGCCTTCCTGGTCTGGCTGTATTTCCGGGACCAGTTCAACGCGACTACCGATGAGGCCGCCAAGCGCGCCTGCTTCTGCACCGGCCCGGCCGTGGACAATCCACCGAACAACTTCTTCTGCGAGGCGCTGGCCACCTTCGTGCTGATGTTCATCATCTTCCATCTGGCCGATGGCAAGATCATGCTGCCGGGCACCAGCGAGGCCACCCCGGTGGGGCTCGGCTCGGTGGGCGCGATTCCGGTGGGCTTTCTGGTCTGGGCGCTGGGCCTGAGCCTGGGCAGCACCACCGGCTACGCGATGAACCCGGCGCGTGACACCGGACCGCGCCTGGTGATGACGCTGCTGCCGCTGAAGGTATCGGGCAACTGGGGCTATGCGTGGATTCCGTGCGTCGGCCCGATGGTGGGCGGCGCGCTGGCTGCGCTGGCCTTCATGGCCCTGAACTGAGGCAGCGCCCCGGCAGCCGGCCCACGCCCTCGCAGCGCGGGCCGGCCTGCGGGGGCAGCACCCTGTCGGCCTCAGCGCGGCGGCCAGTCCTTGCGGCGGAACACCCAGCGCTCGTCGGTCGAGACCGTCTCGTCCAGCGCATAGCCGTCGCGGTCGAAGCCCTTCAGCTCGGCGGGGTCCTCGGCGCCGATGTCGATCGCATAGCGGGTCATCATGCCGCGCGCCCGCTTGGCATTGAAGGACACCACCTTCCATTTGCCGCCTTCGGGCGATTTGGCATCGTCACGCCATTCCTCGAACGCGATCTTGATCACCGGATGAACCAGTGCCTTGGTGTCGATCGCACCGAAATATTCGTCCGAGGCCAGATTGACCAGCACCGGATGGCGGTCCTTCGCCAGCTCCTCGTTCAACTGCCGAGTGATGCGTTCGCGCCAGAAGGCATAGAGATCCTTGCCGGCCGGGTTGGGCAGTTTGGTGCCCATTTCCAGCCGGTAGGGCTGCATCCGGTCGAAGGGGCGCAGCAAGCCGTAGAGGCCGGACAGGATGCGCACCCGTTCCTGGGTCCGCTCGGCCTCGGCCGCACTCATGTTCCGGGCAGCCAGTCCATCGTAGACATCGCCATCGAAGGCGAAGATCGCCGGCCGGCTGTTGCTGTCGTCATAGCGATCCGAGAAGCGCTGGTAGCGGGCCTCGTTCTCGGCCGCCAGCGCGGCGCTGATCGACATCAGCCGTTGCAGGGAGGCGGCATCGTGGCCGCGCATGATGTCGACCAGCTGCTGCGTCTGTTCGGGAAACATCGGCAGGCCAGCCGGCACATCGACGGCCGGCGTGGTGTAATCAAGGGATTTGGCGGGAGAAAGCACTATCTTCATGCCTTCGATTATAGAGCCCCTATATGACAACCCTGGTCATCGACACCAATATCTGGCTGGATTTGCTGGTTTTTGACGACCCACGCGCGCAACCGCTGCGCGAGGGACTGGAGGCCGGCCGCTACCGGGCGATCGGCACCCCCGCCATGCGCGAGGAGCTGGCGGCCGTGCTGAAGCGCCCGCAGTTCCGGATGGACGCCGAGCGGCAGCAGCAGGCACTGGCGCGCTGGGATGGCTGGATCGAGACCAAGGCGGTGGCGCCGCCCTGCAACCTGAGCTGCAGCGACCCGGACGATCGCAAGTTTCTGGACCTGGCGGTGGCGCACCGGGTCGACTGGCTGCTGTCCAAGGATCGGGCACTGCTGGCCGCCCGCCGCTACGCGGCCCGGCGTTTCGCGCTGAAGATCGGTCCGCTGGAGCAGATGCTGCAGCAGGGCTCGACATGAGGCCCGTTCGGCTGCGATAGTTCCAGCCAGCAGCATCGAGAAGCGCCCATGCAGAACCAAGACCTCACCCCCCTGCCCCGTCGCTGGCACCTGGTCTGTCAGGTGATCGACAACTTTGGCGA
>JBHADS010000434.1:0-10841 GCA_041855185.1 Lautropia sp.
AGCGGCAAAACCCGCGTGCTGACCACGCGCATCGCCTGGCTGGTGGGCACCGGACAGTGCTCGCCTGCCGAGATCATGGCGGTGACATTCACCAACAAGGCGGCGCGCGAGATGATGACCCGCCTCGGCAGCCTGTCGGTGTCCGCCAATCCCCGCGCCATGTGGGTCGGCACCTTCCACGGGCTGTGCAACCGGATGCTGCGCGCCCATCACCGCGATGCCGGCCTGCCCGCCAGCTTCCAGATTCTCGACAGCCAGGACCAGCTCGCCTCGATCAAGCGGCTGCTGCGCGGGCTGAACGTCGATGATCAGCAATACCCGCCCAAGGCGGTGCAGCATTTCATCAACGGCGCCAAGGAAGCCGGCAACCGTCCCGACGACGTGATCGGCCACGACGCCCACACCCGCCGGATGGTCGAGTTCTACCAGGCGTATGACGAGCAGTGCCAGCGCGAGGGCGTGGTGGATTTTGCCGAGCTGCTGCTGCGCGCCTACGAGCTGCTCAAGCGCAACCAGCCGCTGCGCCGGCATTATCAGCAGCGCTTCCGCCACATCCTGATCGACGAGTTCCAGGACACCAACGATCTGCAGTACCGCTGGCTGACCCTGCTGGCCGAAGGCGGCGCCTCGCTGTTCGCCGTCGGCGACGACGACCAGTCGATCTACGCCTTCCGGGGCGCCAACGTCAGCAACATGGCGGCCTTCGAGCGCGACTATGCCGGCCCGCAGCTGATCAAGCTGGAGCAGAACTACCGCTCCCATGCGCACATCCTGGATGCCGCCAACCACCTGATCCGCCAGAACACCCGGCGTCTCGGCAAGAACCTGTGGACCGATGCCGGCGAGGGCGAGCCGGTGCGCGTCTTCGAGGCCGGCACCGACGGCGACGAAGCCAAGTGGCTGCTGGAAGAAATCCGCGCCAGGGTGGCCGAGGGCACGATGCGCTCGGACATCGCCATCCTCTACCGCTCCAACGCCCAGTCGCGGATTCTGGAACACACCCTGTTCTCGGCGGGCGTGCCCTACAAGGTCTACGGCGGGCTGCGCTTCTTCGAGCGGGCCGAGATCAAGCACGCGCTGGCCTATCTGCGCCTGATCGAGAACCCCGACGACGACAGCGCCTTCCTGCGCATCGTCAACTTCCCGGCGCGGGGCATCGGCGCCCGCACCCTCGAAAACCTGCAGGACACGGCCCGCGCGCAGGGCGTCAGCCTGTACCGCGCCGTGCCCACCGTCAGCGGCAGCGCCGGCACAAAGCTGCTGCACTTCATCGACCTGATCGAGCAGATGCGCAGACAGGGGGCGGCGCTGCCGCTGCCCGAAAGCGTCGACGATGTGATCGCGCGCAGCGGGCTGATCAAGTATTACGAAAACGAACGCGAGGGCCAGGAGCGCATCGAGAACTTGAAGGAACTGGTCAACGCCGCCACCGCCTTTCTGGCCGAGGGCGGCATCGATGCCAGTACCCCGGCCAGCGTCGGCCTCAGCGGCGGCTTCGTGTCGTCTGGGGCGTCAGAGGGGGCTGCCTCCGGCGCTCAGGGGCCGGGGGGCAGATCCACACCGCAGCTGAGCTTTTCCTCTCAGGACGAGATCGTGGCCGATGTGCCGGTGGTGCAGATCTCGCCGCTGGCCGCGTTTCTGGCCCACGCCTCGCTCGAATCGGGCGACGCCCAGGCCAGCGAAGGCGTCGATGCCGTGCAGCTGATGACGGTCCATGCGGCCAAGGGGCTGGAGTTCAACACGGTTTTCGTCACCGGGCTGGAGGAAGGGCTGTTCCCGCACGAGAACTCGGCCTCCGACGTGGACGGGCTGGAGGAGGAGCGTCGGCTGATGTACGTGGCGATGACCCGCGCCCGACGCCGGCTCTATCTGTCGTTGGCGCAGATGCGGATGCTGCACGGCCAGACCCGCTACAACATGCGCTCGCGCTTTCTGGGCGAGCTGCCCGAGAACGCGCTCAAATGGCTCAGCGCCGCGCCCCGGCACAGTATGGACCGCTTCGACACACGCGCCTCGGGCTACGGCTTCGACGATGATTTCGGCCGTGGCGCCGGCAGCAGCGGCTACGGGCGCGGCGGTGGCTATGGTGGCTACAGCGGCGCAGGACGACGGGGCGATCGTGCGGGCCGCGGACAGCTGACGGGGGCGATGCACGAGCGCCATCGGCAGTCGGGCTGGAGCCGGCCGGCGGACCAGGGCATTCCCAGCAGCAGCAACCCGGGCAGCATGGCCGGCCGCGACAGCCGCTTCAAGGTCGGCCAGACGCTGCGGCACGCACGCTTCGGCGAAGGCGTGGTGCTGGGCATCGAAGGCAATGGCGACGATGCGCGCATCCAGATCCGCTTCGGGCAGCACGGCACCAAATGGCTGGCGCTGGCCGTGGCGAAGCTGGAGCCGGTCTGAGCGGGGGAGGGGCGCATGACACGCGCCGAGGCACCATGACACGCGTCGGGGGACATCCCATGAACATACAGGGCAAGACGGCCGCCGAGATCTTCAACTCCGTGCGCAGTCTGACGCAGACCCAGACCCTGCGCTCCGGCGATTCACTGCCGCCGGTGCGGGATCTGGCCGTGGAGCTGGGGGTCAACCGCAACACCGTCGCCGCCGCCTACCGCAAGCTCGTCACCGCCGGCATCGCCGTGACCCAAGGGCGTCTGGGCACGCAGATCCGGGAAGCCGGCCACCCGGGTGAACAGGAGGGGGCATTGCCCGGCACACCGCTGGTCGATCTCGCCAGCGGCAATCCCAATCCCGACTGGATTCCCGACCTCGGGGCCGCGCTGAGCATCAAGCCGTACCGCCCGCGCCTCTACGGCGAACCCACCGTCAACGAGGGGCTGGGCGGATTCCTGCGCCAGTGGCTCGAACCCGACTGTCCCTCGCCCTGCGAAATCGATCTGAGCCACGGCGCCGTGGATGCCGTGGAGCGGCTGCTCGGTGCCTACCTGATGGCCGGCGACCGGGTCGCCGTCGAGAACCCGTGCTTTCTGGCCAGCATCAACACCCTGCGCACCCTGAAACTGCAGGCCGTGGGCGTGCCGGTCGATGCCGAGGGCATGCGCGCCGACGCACTGGAGCAGGCGCTGAAGAAAGGCGCCCAGGCCGTCATCATCACACCGCGCGCCCACAATCCCACCGGCTGTAGCCTGAGCGAAAAACGCGCGCGGGCGCTCCGCCGCGTGCTGGCGCGTCATCCGGACGTGCTGCTGATCATCGACGATCACTTCGCCCTGGTCTCGAGCGCACCCTACCACTCGGTGATTCCGCGCACCGCATCCCGCTGGGCGCTGGTCCGCTCCTTCTCCAAAGCCCTCGGCCCCGACATCCGCGTGGCCGGGGTCGCGTCCGATCCGGCCACCTCCAGACAATTGCGCATTCGGCTGGTGCCCGGCACCCACTGGGTCAGCCATCTGCTGCAGGACATCGTCGAAGTGATGGTGACGCAATCACCGTTCATCGACCAGATCGCGCAGGCGCGCCAGCACTACCGGCAGCGCCGCGACAGGCTGGAGGCAGCGCTGGCTGAGCAGAAGATCCGTTTCATCACCCCCGGCGACGGTCTGAATCTCTGGGTGCCGCTGGAGCGCGATGAGCAGGCGCTTGCGTTTGCGCTGGCCCAGCGGGGCTGGCTGGTCCGCCATAGCGAAGCCTTCTCGCTGCATGGAACAGTCGGGGGCATCCGCATCACCCTTTCCCACATGGACGCAGCCCAGTGTCAACGACTGGCGGCAGACCTTCGGCGCTGCCTGGGGTGAGCGTGGCAGCGGGAACGGGAAGAAGGCTTGAAGCCCCATCCGCTGCCCCGGCATCCGGCCAATAATGAGAATCGGGCGTTGCACGCGCACCGAAGATCGCCTGACCGACGCGCACCACGGTCGCACCTTCTTCGATGGCGATCTCGTAATCCCCTGACATGCCCATCGACAGCGCATCGAGCTGAATGCCGTCCGGCGCCGTCTGCCGCAGACGGTCCCGCAGATGCCGCAGCAGGGCGAAGCACTGGCGCACCCGAGCGGGCTCGGCCGACAGGATGGCCAGGGTCATCAATCCCCGCACGCGCAGCGCCGAAAAGGCGGGCAGCTTGCGCAGAAAGCCTTCCACCTCATCCGGCGGCAGCCCGTACTTGCTGGCTTCGCCCGAGGTGTTGACCTGCACGAACACATCCAGCGAGCGGCCTTCGAGCTGCAGACGCCGCTCCAGCGCTTCGGCCACGCGCAGACTGTCCAGCGCCTGAAACTCCGAAGCAAAACGCGCGACCAGTTTGGCCTTGTTGGTCTGCAGATGCCCGATGATCGACCAGCCGAGATCGGCCAGATCGGTGGTGGCTTCCCACTTGTGGAAAGCTTCCTGCGGCTTGTTCTCGCCCAGCATCCGGCAGCCGGCGGCGTAGGCCAGTCGGATGCTGGACTCAGGCTTGGTCTTGCTCACCGGCAGCAGCCGAACCTCAGCCGGGTCTCTGCCCACCCGCCGACACGCAGCGGCAATCCGTTCCCGCACCGTCTGCAGATTGCCACGGATCTCCTCCACCGACTCGGCCTGCGGCCACTGGCCGTGCATGTCGTGTCGGGTCTGGGTGCCGGAGGGGGAGGCGGCGCTGTCGGAGTTCATCGGGGGATTCGGAGCGTGGCGGGTTAAGGGGTCAGGAGGCAGGAGGAAAGGGCGTTGCGGACAGCGTGTGCCGATCGTGTGCCGATTATCTCCCCGCTTTGCTGCACGCAACAAGCTTGGTACTGCCTTGATTCCATTCTTCTCAAAAAAGCCCTCGCTTCCAGCCAGAGCGTCCACATGGACGGCCGTTTGCCCGAGTTTTTCGTCCATCAGTACGTGCCGGAAGATTCGAACCCGACGCTTTCAAGGGAGGTGGCGTCCTGGTGATTACCCCTATCTCTCTGCGCATGGACATGGCTGCAGGCTGAACCGTAGACTTTCCGGATCATCGGATCATCGGATCATCGGATCATCGGATCATCGGATCATTGAGCTATCGGGCTATCGGGCTATCGGGCTATCGGGCTATTGGGCTATTGGGCTATTGGGGCCATCAGAGTCTTGGCAGCCCGAGCAATGCGGGTGTGCTTGGTGCGTCGAACGACCAGGATTCTGCGGGGCGTGCGCTTCGTCCCGAGCGCTCAGGGAGGCTTCTCATGGGTCAACCCAGTGCGTGGCGGACTTCAGAGGGAGGAGGCTTGTGCAGTTTCTGCTGGTTATTGTCGAGATGTTCTTTCCGGAGATTGCCCGCGCAATGTCCGGCCCGTCATCGTTGCCACTGCGCAGACGCTTTCTTCGTGCGGGTATCGGGCTGATGCTTGTTCCGGTGTGTTACGTGGTGGCAAGGCTCTGCTGGCGTGTTCTGGTGGAGCGTCAGCAGGTGTCGCCCGAGATTTTTCTGCCCAGTGAGCAGCTTGCTCTGGGAATGATCTTTCTGCTGGGGTTCGTGAGCCTTCTGCTGTCTCGTGCCTCGGCGTCGAAAGGCTCTCATGGAAGCTGACGCGGCGTGAGCGTCCGCCGCCCCCGAATCCGCCCGAGCCCCGAGTCCCGAGTCCCGAACCCCGAGCCACCAGCCACCAGCCACCAGCCCCCCCCCATGAGACCCACCCGGGCGCCGGGCAGGGTACGGGTGGGGGCGCACATTCTTCGCGGTGTAATTTGAATGCTCGGAAACAGGAGGTTCTCATGGGCGTCGATCATAAAAATCCGTTCCTGGTCGAACACAGTACGCTGATTTATAAAAATCCCTGGATCGAGGTTGTGGAAGATCGGGTTGTCAAACAGGATGGCTCGAAAGGGATTTTTGGAACACTTCGCATGAAGGATGGGGTTGCCATTCTCCCCATATCTTCTGACGGGCACGTGTATCTCGCCGAGGAGTACAAATATGCTCAAGGCAGAACGATGATCGAGGTTTTTGGGGGAGGGATCGAGGACGGGGAAACAGTCATCGAGGCTTCTGCCAGGGAACTGGCTGAAGAAGCCGGATTGGCATCGAAGAACTTTCGGCTCATAGGGGTGACGGACCCGTTCACCACGCTGGTCAAGACAAGAGACTATCTGGTACTGGCCTTTGATCCTGAGCATCTGGAGAATAAGCCAATCGCGGACGACGATGTCGGCAGGATCAAGGTTTCTTTTGATGAGGCGGTGAAGATGGTGTTTGACGGCGCCATAACACATACCACCTCATGCCTTCTGATCATGATGGCGGCCCCTTTGTTTGTCAGTGGGGCTGAGATGAGCAAGCTTGTCAGCTCTCTTTGTTCCAAAACTTGAGTGCTAAAACGGGCGACAAGAAGCGATCTGCTGTCTCATCGACCGGCACCATCAGCGCTTCGGGGCAGAGCCGGTCTGCAAGGCGCTGCAGCTTGGATCAGGCGCTTGCTGGCTGACGCAAACCAAGACAGCCCCCGCGAAACCCGGGGCGGTTCATGGCTTTGGTGATGAAAATCAGCCCAGAAGTTGTGCGGGGATGACGTTGAGCCTGTTCAGCAGGTTGGCGGCTTTTTTGTCGAAAGTGGCAAAACGCCTGGCGCCCAGAGCCTTGGCATCGTGGGCGATGACACCATCTACGAAATCTCCGCCTGCGCGCAGCATGGCCAGACCTGTTTCAACGGCGCCCCGGGAGGTTTGCACGTTGTCGGCGCCAATCAGAATCTCGAGTGCGTCGGCGATGTCTGCGGGAGCAAGTTTGTAGCCTTGCCGCAGTACCCAGACGACTTCGCACAGGACGGGCAGAGGGACGATGAGAAGGTCTGTCTCACGTATCAGTGTTCGGGCGATTTCAGCCTGTTGTGGCTCATCGGCCAGCAGGTAACGGAGCAGGACATTGGTATCGACAGCTGTTCTCATGCGTCTCCGGCGCTGTCCTTCGCCCAGCCCTTGTGGGCAATTTCGTCAATTTCCTCCAGACTGAGCACGATGTTCCGGGTGTTTCGTGACTTCAGGATGCCGAAAGCCTGGTCGATGTCACGTCCACGGTGGATCGCCTGAATGATGGCCCGGCCGTCAGGGAGCATTTCGACAGAAATTTTCTGGCCGGGCTCCACGCCGAGGTGACGCAGCAGCTCCTGTCTGAGTGTGACCTGGCCTTTGGAGGTGATCGTCAATGTCGTCATGCGTGCAGCCTCCTTGCATGGGAGAAGAAGATAGTAAGGCATTGGAGCCTTACCAAGCAATTCCCGGCTGCCGGCCAATCCCATCGCCCGAGGCCGAGACAAACTATTACCGCAACCGGAGTGATCAGGCACTTGTTGCCGGGCGCAAACCAATCAGCACCTCGACCAGTTCATGCACGTCGGTATAGGGCCCCTCATCACTGAAGCGTGCCTCTCGTGAAAGCCCGCGCGCCCTGTCAATGGCGGCATCCAAGTTTTTCCGAGTATGCTCAAAGGTACTACCAGCCCCTTTCTCGTATTTCGGAAGATGCTGCTTCAGGCGCTGGAGCACGTCGCTGCGGTGCATTGGTGCACTGATTGCTTCGAAGTGCAAGAGCAGCCACAACTCGAAACAGGGAACTGACGCGATGGCCCGAAACTTTAGCGGCGACCTGAGGTCATTGCGCAGCTTTCCATCCAATGATTCTGCCTTGCGGAGGGCATCAGCATATCTCTGGTGCTCGTCCCGGTCGAACACCGCATACACCTGCTCGAAGGCTTTCTTCTTGATCTTCTTGTTGTGAGGATGCCCGTTCTTGAACAGGTCTTCGGCATATTCCACCACCTGAATCGGTGCAGTGCCCGATTCACTATGATGCACCTGCACGCTGGCCGTATTCAGACGATAGGTCCTCACGATTTCATTGAAGTAATTCGGCTCGGTTTTTTCCCTTCAGAGACAATCAGGATGCGGTCATGGCTGGCACGGTTGTTCGTCTTTCGCTCAAGCTGCCTGCGTTGCCGCTCCTTGGACGAGTTGTCGCGCCCCATCAGTGGATGCCCTCCAGCCCACCCTGCAAGAAGGGGATGCCACCATAGCGGCCCATCAGATACCCCCGCTCCAATGCCTCATTCTTGCGTGGGCTGTACTCGGCCAGCGCCACCAGAGACGATGCCTGATCAGCATCCTTTTCGACAAACCAGACCTGGTCACGGCGCAGCAGGTCGTCGGCCGCCAGCAGCGACGTATCGTGCGTGGTGAACACCAGCTGCGCACCGCCCGTATTGATCTCGGGCCGCAGGAACATACGCACCAGTTCACGCACCAGCAAGGGATGCAGGCTGGTATCGAGTTCATCGATAACCAGCACTCGCCCGCTTTTCAGAACGTCCAGAATCGGCCCCGCAAGAAACAGCAGATTGCGCGTGCCGCTGGATTCATCCTCCAGATCGAGCGTCGTGTTGCCATGCTCCGTGGCATGGAAGAACTGTACGCGATATGCCAGCTCATCGGACATCCTTGACTCGCCCAGAACTTCGGAAATCCGGGAAACCAGAGCACGAAGCTCCTTCGGAGTATCCTCCGCAAAACTTAGCTTGTTGATAGGGTCAGCAACATCAGTACTCGGTTGTTCGATCAGTTCAATATCTGCGATGCTGATATCCGCTGCAGACAGGAAGTCGCAGATCCGGCGCTTACCCTCCTGATCTTGCAACATCTTCAAAGACGTGAAAGGACTCAGAGGAGCCTGTTCGTTGAAGATGACAAGACCGTTCCGAATCCATTCAAACACAGGCCGCAATGCCTCGCTGTTCAGCTGGACTGCTGTCGACAGAAAAAGGGCATTCGGCCGCGTAGCCTGCTCCCAGACTGCCTTTGCCCCCTTCAGACCAGCACCAAACTCATAGACATCCTTGCCAATGGCTGCATCGTAGTACCGCTCAAACCAGCGCTGTGGCTTGAAAGCACGGTACACCAGCAGATACTCGCTCACGATGCGTTCCTGCGTCATGGCAAAGCCATACTGATGACGCACGCCCTCCATGATGAAAGTCAACTCGAACTCTGTAGGCTCCACAGCCGATTCCTTATCCAGCAGAAAAGGCTGCACAGAGAAGCGCGCATCCGGAGGCCACGTAGCGGACCTCAGTACCACCTTGCGCATATACTGCAACGCCTTGATCAGATTGGACTTTCCACTGGCGTTAGCGCCATAGAGCACGGCGGATCGCAGCACTCGGGGCACGGCCTTGAGGCCGGTGTCCATGACATGCGTGCCCTGCATCGCCTTATCCGCCGATGCAACCATACTGAACACCTGCTCATCCCGCAGGCTACGGTAATTCTTGATCCTGAACTCGACAAGCATGATCATCTCGCTACCAATAAACTGCAATATCACAAGTTTTTAGCAAAAAATCAATATATTTTCGCTGGTCACGCAATCCTCCTGCTCAGGGGGATGAGCAAGAAGGCAATGAACCGCTACGTGAACCGCCCCGGGGGGGGGGCGCCGGACCGGGTATCCCCCGACGAATCCATGACCGCCAGGTTGTGAGGAGGGAGATACCCGTTCGCCACCACTGTGCCCCTTCTGCCACATCGGGTATTTGCATGGCATATAAGCGCATACAAAGAACTTCTTTGTGAGTGCTGCACTGTCGGTCACACAATGCTGGGCATTGACGACGAGTGCTGTCCCGCGTGTTTGACGGGGCAGGCTTGCAACAGAGGTACATCACGATGCAAGCGCATGTCCAGGAGGCGGTGGCTGCGATCCAGCAGGCCGTCGATGCCGGGCCCGCCCCGGTTTTTTCCACCAGTCTGGGGGTGGAGGATCAGGTGCTTGCGCATCTGATCTTCTCCCATCGTTTTCCGGTCGATGTGTTCACGCTGGACACGGGCCGGCTGCACCCCGAAACCTATCAGTTGATCGCCGACAGCGAGGCTTTCTTCCGCAAGCGTATCCGGGTGCTGTTCCCGGAGCGCGAGGCGGTGGAAAGCTATGTGCAGATCAATGGCATCAACGGCTTCTACGACAGTCTGGTGCAGCGCAAGCAGTGCTGCGAGGTGCGCAAGACGCAGGTGCTGCAGCGGGCGCTGCAGGGCAAGACGGCCTGGATCACCGGGCTGCGCAGCGAGCAGTCGGTGACGCGCGAAAGCCTGCAGATCAGCGAATACGATCCCGCGCATGATCTGCTCAAGGTCAGTCCGCTCTTGAATTGGACGTTTGATCAGGTCTGGGATTATGTGAAAGCAAATCAGATTCCGGTGAATCCGCTGCATGCGCAGGGCTATCCCAGCATTGGCTGTGCGCCCTGCACGCGTGCCATCCAGCCGGGCGAGCCGGTCCGCGCCGGTCGCTGGTGGTGGGAATCAGCCGAACACAAGGAATGTGGGCTGCATGTGAAGCATGACGTAGCGTCCGTGCAGTTCGTCAGCATCGGCTCATGAGGGCTGCATGCCCATGTACTGCCATGACACCAACCATTGAAACGCCAGAGTCCGCCGTGAACATGATGACAGAACACTTTTTCGATGAGGCGGCTGCGAATGCGGCAGGCCGCTCCCATCTGGATGATCTCGAAAGCGAATCGGTCTACATCATGCGGGAGGTGGCGGCCTCGGCCGAGCGTCCCGCGTTGCTGTTCTCCGGCGGCAAGGACAGTCTGGTGATGCTGCGGCTGGCCGAGAAGGCGTTCCGGCCGATGGGCTTTCCCTTTCCGTTGCTGCACATCGATACCGGCCACAACTTTCCCGAGGTGCTGGCTTTCCGCGATCAGCGGGCGGCCGAGCTGGGCGAGAAGCTGATCGTGCGTGAGGTGGAGGATTCGATCCGACGCGGCACGGTGAAGCTGCGCAACGAAGGGGATTCGCGCAATGCGGCGCAGTCCGTCACGCTGATGGAAGCGATCGAGGAATTCGGCTTCGATGCGCTGCTGGGGGGGGCGCGCCGCGACGAAGAGAAG
>JBHADS010000435.1:0-5674 GCA_041855185.1 Lautropia sp.
GAGACCAGTACCCAGTTGTCCAGCAGGGGGTTGTAGCGGCGGTGCGGGTGGTCGGTCGGGTCGAACATGATGTCGTCCTGCGCGCAGGTGGAAAGTACGCCGAAGAGGAGGGCGCTCGTCGGCGAAGAACGGCAGCCGTCCGGCTGAAAGGGGGCGGGCGGGAGTGTCGATCTGGCCGAGCGCGCGCAACGGCTTTTTTGTCACTTCATTCTAATGAAGTATTTGCACCGGGGCGGCGAAAAGTGAAGAATAGCCCGCAGCAACATCGCGGTACGGTTTGAACAATATCTATATCCGAGACGAACAAAATGAAAAAAACCTTGTTGGCCCTCATGTTGTCGGCAGCTACCCTGGCCTCGGCCCAGGCGGCAGACCGCGTCGGCGTCACGATCTACAAGTACGACGACAACTTCATGTCCATCATGCGCAAGGCGCTGGAAAGCACTGCTGCCCAGCAGAAGGACATCCGCCTGCTGATGAACGACTCGCAGAACAACCAGTCGATGCAGAACGACCAGGTCGACATCCTGCTGGCCCGGGGTGTCAAGGCGCTGGCGATCAATCTGGTCGATCCGGCTGCCGGTCCGACCATCATCGACAAGGCGCGTGCTTCCGACGTGCCTGTGGTGTTCTTCAACAAGGACCCCGGTCAGAAGGCGATCGATTCCTATGAGAAGGCCTATTACATCGGCACCGATCCGGTTCAGTCCGGGGTCATCCAGGGCGCGCTGATCGCCAAGAGCTGGGCGGCCAATCCCGCCTGGGATCTGAACAAGGACGGCAAGCTGCAGTATGTGCTGATCAAGGGTGAGCCGGGGCATCCGGACGCCGAGGCCCGTACCGAATGGGTGATCAAGGAGCTGACCGCCAAGGGCGTGAAGACCGAGCGTCTGTATCTGGATACCGCGCTGTGGGATGCCGCCAAGGCCAAGGACGTGGTGCAGGCCTGGCTGTCAGGTCCCAAGGCCAACCAGATCGAGGTGATCATCTCGAACAACGATTCGATGGCGATGGGCGCCAACGAGGCTGCCAAGGCCCAGGGCAAGAAGCTGCCGATCTTCGGCGTCGATGCACTGCCCGAGGCGCTGCAGCTGGTGAAGAAGGGTGAGCTGGCCGGCACCGTGCTGAACGACGGCGAGTCCCAGGCCAAGGCGATCATGGCGGTGCTGCCGAACCTGATCGCCGGCAAGAGCCCGAGCGAGGGCACCGGCTACACCTTCGACAAAGACTATCTGCGTGTGCCCTACGTCGGGGTCGACAAGGACAACCTGGCGGATTTCCTGAAGTAATCCAAGGCTTGTCGGTGTTGCGGCAGACCCGATCCGCTCGGGTGTCCGGGTCTGCCGGCAACGCCAGCCCGCAGTGAGCTGGCTGTCGCCGCTGTCGGTGGGGCCAGGAGCCGGGCGGGTCAGGAAGTTCCGACAGAAACGGGCGGCAACGCCCGTTTTTTCCTTCGACCAGACGAGGCGCACATGCAATCCTCTTCCTCCATACCCGATGCCGCGCCGGCAGGCGAGTTCCTGCTCGAAATGCGCGGCATCCACAAGAGTTTTCCGGGTGTCAAGGCGCTGAACAACGCGCAGTTGATGGTGCGCCCGCACTCGGTGCACGCCCTGATGGGCGAGAACGGAGCCGGCAAATCGACGCTGCTCAAGTGTCTGTTCGGCATCTATCACGCCGATGCCGGCGAGATCCTGTTCTGCGGCAAGCCCGTTTCCTTCAAGACCTCGAAGGAGGCGCTGGAGAACGGCATCTCGATGGTGCACCAGGAGCTGAACCTGGTGCCGCAGGTGACGGTGATGGACAACCTCTGGCTCGGGCGCTACCCGCAGCGGGGACCCTTCATCGACCACGCCAGGATGTACCGCGACACGAAGGCGATCTTCGAGGAGCTGGACATCGATATCGATCCGAAGCAGAAGGTGGCGAAGCTGTCGGTGTCGCAGATGCAGATGATCGAGATCGCCAAGGCTTTTTCCTACAACGCCAAGGTCGTCATCATGGACGAGCCGACCTCCTCGCTGTCGGAAAAGGAGGTCAATCATCTGTTCCAGATCATCGGCAAGCTGAAGGAGCGCGGCTGCGGAATCATCTACATCTCGCACAAGATGGACGAGATTTTCCGGATCTGCGACGAGCTGACGGTACTGCGGGATGGGCAATGGATCAACACCTGCCCGATCGAGGGGCTCACCGTCGATGACGTGATCCGGATGATGGTCGGCCGCGAGCTGGGCGACCGTTTCCCCGAAAAGACCAACCAGCCGGGCGAGGTGGTGCTGGAGGTGCGCGGTCTGAGCGCCAAGAACCAGCCCTCGATCCAGGATGTGTCCTTCGATCTGCGGCAGGGTGAGGTGCTGGGGGTGGCCGGTCTGGTCGGCGCCCGACGCACCGATATCGTCGAGACGCTGTTCGGAGTGCGCGAGGCCCGCAGCGGCGAGGTCCGGGTGCGCGGCAAGTCGGTGCGCAACACCAGTCCGGTCAAGGCGATCCGCAACGGCTTTGCGCTTGTGACCGAGGAGCGACGTGCCACCGGCATCTTCGCGGGGCTCGGCGTCGATTTCAATGCGCTGATCGCCAACATGCCGAAGTACGAGCAGGCGGGGCTGCTGAGCGACAAGAACATGCGCGGCGACACCGACTGGGTGGTGAAGTCGATGAACGTCAAGACCCCGGCGCAGCGCACCAAGATCGGCACGCTGTCGGGGGGCAACCAGCAGAAGGTGGTGATCGGTCGCTGGTTGCTGACCCAGCCCGACATCCTGATGCTCGATGAACCGACCCGGGGCATCGACGTGGGCGCCAAGTTCGAGATCTATCAGTTGATCAACGATCTGGCCGTCAAGGGCAAGAGCATCATCATGATCTCGTCGGAGATGCCGGAGCTGCTCGGTGTCACCGATCGGATTCTGGTGATGAGCAACGGTCGGGTCGCCGGCATCGTCAACACGCGGGAAACCAGCCAGGAGGAAATCATGCACCTGGCCGCCAAATACCTATAAGAAGGAAAGCATCATGAGTTTTGCCCGAACCCCTTTGCAGACGGCGGGGGATTTCTTCAAGGAATACGCGCTGTACTTCGTCTTCGTGATCCTGCTGGCGGTGATCATCTTCGAGGACAGCAGCTTCCTGAGCATCACCAACCTCTCCAACATCCTGACCCAATCCTCGGTGCGCATGATCATCGCGCTGGGCGTGGCCGGGGTGATCGTCACCCGCGGCACCGACCTGTCGGTGGGCCGTCAGGTCGGTCTGGCGGCGGTGGTGGCAGCCACCATGCTGCAGTCGCTGGACAACGTCAACAAGGTCTTCCCCGAGATGGGGGTGATGCCGATCCCGCTGGTGATCCTGCTGGTCTGTGCCATCGGCGCGCTGATCGGTCTGCTCAACGGCCTGATCGTCGCCATCCTGAACGTGACGCCCTTCATCGCCACGCTCGGCACGATGCTGATCGCCTATGGCATCAACTCGCTCTACTACGATGCCGTCGGCTCGGCGCCGATCGCCGGTTTCGACAGCGCCTTCCGCAGCTTCACCCAGGGCTTCTTCAGCATTCCGCTCGGTGATCTGGGCGTGTTCAAGCTCAGCTACATCACCATCTATGCGCTGATCGCCATCGTCTTCACCTGGGTGCTGTGGAACAAGACCCGCTTCGGCAAGAACATCTTCGCCATCGGTGGCAATCCCGAGGCGGCAGCCGTCTCGGGCGTCAACGTCACGCTGAACCTGATCGGCATCTATGTGCTTTCGGGCATCTTCTACGCCTTCGGCGGGATGCTCGAAGCCGGCCGGATCGGCTCGGCCACCAACAACCTCGGCTTCATGTACGAGCTGGACGCGATCGCCGCCTGCGTGATCGGGGGCGTGTCCTTCAGCGGCGGCGTGGGCACCGTGGCCGGTGTCGTGATGGGCGTCATCATCTTCCAGCTGCTCAACTATGGCCTCAGCTACATCGGGGTCAACCCGTACTGGCAGTACATCATCAAGGGCAGCATCATCGTGCTGGCCGTGGCGATGGACTCGATGAAGAACGCGCGCCGCAAATGAGCCTCGGCAGGGGCTGAAGCGGTTGCCCACCCCGTGAAACCGATCAGGATTCGGTGGGGCGGGCGCCTCGCCCCGCAGGCCCGGAGGGGCTTTCGCGGGGACGAAGCAGGTCCTGCGCGCAGGGCGCAATAGATCGACGAAACCGGGGCAGGTGAGGTTCCAGCAGTTCCTGCACGCGCAGGACACAAAAAAACCCGGGCATGCCCGGGTTTTTTTGTGCTGCATCGACAGGTTTACTGCCAGCCGCCGCCCAGCACCTTGTACAGATCGACCAGGTTCTGCCGCTGCTGGGTGCGGGCCTCGATCAGCGCCTGCTGGGCGGAGAAGGAGGAACGCTGGGCGTCCAGCACATCGAAGTAGCTGGAGACACCGTTCTTGTAGCGCAGATTCGCCATGTCCAGCCGGTCGTTCTCGGCCGCCACCAGCTTCTGCTGGGCGTCGAGCTGATCGACCAGACCCCGGCGGGTGGCCAGCGCATCCGAGACTTCCTTGAAGGCCGTCTGGATGGCTTTTTCGTAGGTGGCGATCGCAATTTCACGGTCGGCCTCGGCCACACCCAGATTGGCCTTGTTCCGGCCATAGTCGAAGATCGGCAGCACCAGCTGCGGCGACAGCGTCCAGGCGAACTTGCCGCTGTCGAACAGATCGCTGAGCTCGCTGCTGCCGACGCCGGCCGTGCCGGTCAGCGTGATCCGGGGGAAGAAGGCGGCCCGGGCAGCGCCGATGTTGGCATTGGCGCCGCGCAGCGTGTACTCGGCCTGACGGATGTCGGGTCGCCGGGTCAGCGTTTCGGAGGGCAGGCCGGCCGGCAGGTCGGTGATCGCCACCACCTCGCTCGAATCGACCACGCCTTCCGGCGGGGCCGGAATCTCCTGGCCCAGCAGCAGCACCAGCGCATTGCGGGCCACCGCACGCTGGGTCGTCAGGTTGGCCAGCGTGACGCGGGCAGCCTGCACCAGCGACTCGGCCTGCTTGGTATCCATCGACGAGGCAGCGCCATTCCTGTACTGCAGCTCGGTCAGATCGCGGGATTCCTCGCGGGTCTTGAGCGTCTGGCGGGTCAGCGCCAGCTGCTCGTCGATCGACAGCAGCGTCAGGTAGGCGTTGGCCACATTGGCAACCAGCGAGATCTGCGCGGTACGCCGCGCTTCCTCGGTACCCAGATAGCTCGCCAGCGTTGCATCGGTCAGGTTTTTGACCCGGCCGAAGAAGTCCAGCTCGAAGCTGGTGATGCCCAGGCCCACCGAGTAGGTGCTGGCCTGCTCGCCGGTCAGCACGCTCGGGGCGCGTTCGCCGCTGCCTACCAGATTGACGGTGGGCAGGCGGTCGGCGCGCTGGATGCGGTAGGCAGCCCGCGCCTTCTCGATGTTCTGAGAGGCGATGCGCAGATCGCGGTTGTTGTCCAGCGCCACCTGGATCAGCTGCTTGAGCCGCGGGCTTGCGAAGAACTGTTGCCAGGGCACGTCGGCGGCAGCCGGCACCGAGGTGCCAGCCTTGTCGTCGGCATTGGCAAACTGCCCGGCGACCGGTGCTTCAGGGGTCTGATGCACCGGGGCCAGAGAACCGCAACCGGCCAGCACCATCAGAGCGGCCAGACTCGTCAGCCGCAGGGAGGCTTTCTTGCTCA
>JBHADS010000436.1:0-4317 GCA_041855185.1 Lautropia sp.
CAAGCACCGACGGACGATCGATCAACGAACGGGGACCAGCCGCCGACCAGGGGTCGGCCCCGGACGGGGAATCGAGCGGAGAATCAACCCCCGGCAGCGCTCAGATGTGAGTACAGGATGCTGGAGCCGACGGCGATCAGCACCAGCCCGCCCAGCATCTCGGCCCGGCGGCCGACCACCGTGCCCAGCACCCGGCCCGCCATCACGCCCAGCGTGACCATCACGAAGGTGCACAGCCCGATGATGCTGGCGACGACGGCGATGTTCACCTCGACGAAGGCCAAGCCGACACCGACGGCCATCGCGTCGATGCTGGTGGCAAGCCCCGTCATCGCAATCGCCAGCAACCCCTTCGATCGTGCGGAGGCCACATCGGGCGGCAGCGTCGAGCCAAGGCCATCATCACCCACGGCCCCCACGCCGGCCGCAGTACCAAGCGCCTCGTCCTCCTGAAAGGACTTGCGGATCATCTGCAGCCCCAAGGCCAGCAGCAGCAGGAAGGCCGCCCAATGGTCGTAATCCTGGATCAGACCGGCCGCCACCGAGCCCAGGGCCCAGCCGATGACCGGGGTCAGCGCCTCGACCACCCCGAAGATGAGGCCGATGCCCAGCGCATCGAGCAGGCGCGGGCGAAACGCCATGCCGGCGCCACGGGCCAATGCTGCGGCGAAGGCGTCGGTCGACATCGCCAGCCCCAGCAACAGACAGGAAAAAAGGGTCATGAACAGCAGTAATGAGTTCGGGCTACCCGGATCGAGCGCTCCAGCGCCTCGACCGGCGTCTGACCCTCGGGCGTCAGCACCTCCAGGCACACCACCCGCCCGGGCAGATGACGGCGGATGGCAGCCGCCATCCGCGCGTGAGGCACATCGCCCTCGCCCAGCGGCCGCAGGTCGATCTCGCAGGCATGGATATGCCCGACCCGATCGGCATGGGTCGCCAGCAGCGCCTCGATGTCCTCGTGATTCAGGTGAATGGTAACGGTATCGAGCTGGATGGCGATAGCCGGATGGTCGAGCGCCTGCGCCAGCGCGAGGCTGCTGGCGGTATCCGTCATCCAATTGGCACCGTAGTGAGTGCTTACACCTTCCAAACAGATCGTCACACCTGCTTGCGCCGCCACATCCCCCAGGCGCCGGAAGAAATCCAATGCCCGTGCCCGCACCGTGGTTTCATCCAGGCCGCTGCAATCCCGGTTGCGCAGCGAGCCGAACACAATCCAGCGCGCCCCCAGTTCCCCGCCGATCCGGCAGACGGCCGCCAGACGCTCGAGCATCGCCCGCTGCATCTCGGGCGGGCCGAACAGATTCAGGCCCGGCGGAGCACCAAAGAGCAACGACTGCATGCCGATGATCTCGATGCCGCGATCGGCCCACCACTGGCGCACCTGCTGGATCTGCTGCACCGACGTGCGCGCCGGATCATCGAAGTAGCGACTCGGCGCGATGTCGAGCGCATCGATGCCCTGCTGTTGCATCAGCGCGGCCACCGCCGCGTCGTCCTGCTGCGCCCAGCCGATGTTGGTCAATCCCAGTCTCATCCCATCATCCCACCCTGAAAAGCCCTTCCCGGCAAAGCGCTGCGTCAGTCCCCACTCGCACGGTTGCCCCCCGCCTGGAACTCGGCGGCCCGGATTCCCGTACCCACCAAGCCCCGCCACGTGGATGCCCCTTGGATCGGCCCAACGATCATGTCCCCAGCGCTCACGGACATGGCCTCAGCGCCGCCGGGCCAGCTTGGGATCGATCAGGTCGCGCAGACCATCGCCCAGCAGGTTCAGCCCCAGCACGGCCAGCATGATCGCCAGCCCCGGCCACAGTGCCAGCAGCGGCGCCTCGAACATCATCGCCTGCGCATCGGCCAGCATCCGCCCCCAGGAAGGCTGCGGCGGCTGCACACCAAAGCCCAGATAGGACAGCGCCGCCTCGGCCAGAATCGCGATCGCGAAGCGGATACTGGTCTGCACCAGCAGCACCGGCAGGATGTTGGGCAGCACGTGGACACGGGTGATCCGCCAGGGGCTCATGCCGCAGGCGCGGGCTGCCAGCGTGTACTCGCGCGACCAGACCGTCGCAGCGGCTGCCCGCGTCAGCCGGACGAAGGTGGGAATGTTGTAGAGACCGACGGCAATGATCGCGTTGCCCAGACCGACGCCGTAGACGGCGGTCAGCATGATGGCGGTGAGGATCGCCGGAAAAGCCAGCATGAAATCCGCTCCACGCATGATCAGTTCCTGCACCCAGCCACCGCGGGCTGCAGCGAGCAGCCCCAGCGCGACACCGCCTGCCAGACCGATGCCGACGGCAATCACCCCGGCCATGATCGAGGACTGGGCGCCAAGCAGCAGCAGCGAGAACACGTCCCGTCCGAAGGCATCGGTGCCCAGCCAGTACGTCGCCGAGGGCGGCTGCAGCGCCGCATCCATGTTCACCTCGAAAGGCGAATGCGGGGTCCAGAAGAAGGACAGCAGGGCCATCAGCAGAACGCCCAGGCAGAGCAGCGCACCACAGACGAAGCCCGGGTGATGCATAGCCCGCGCCCAGAAGCCGCGCCCGCGCATCAACGGCCACTCGCCGGCATGATGGGCCAGCGCCGCGTCCATGCCGGCCTCGCCGTCGGCCCGGTAGCTGTCGAGCGGCGCGTTCACAGCGTTCGCGCCCGCAGTCGCGGGTCGATCAGGGCGTAGCACACATCCACCACGAAATTCAGCGTCACCACCATCGCCACCAGCAACAGCACACAGTTGCGCACCACGATCAGATCCCGGTTGGCGATGCTCTGGAACAGCAGACGCCCCAGACCGGGCAGCGAAAACACGTTCTCGATCACCACCGCACCGGCCATCAGTTCGGCAAACTGCATGCCCGCCACCGTCAGCACCGGAATCAGGGCGTTGCGGAACACATGCCGCCACAGGATCTGGCGTGGCGCCAGCCCCTTGGCCCGGGCGGTCCGGACGAAGGCTTCGCCCTGCACATCGAGCATCGAGGTGCGCACGAAGCGGGCGAGAATCGCCGCCTGCACCCCGGCAAGCGCCAGCGCCGGCAGCGCCAGCGCCCGCAGGCCGCCCAGGATGCCCTGCCACCAGCTGCCGTCGATGTCGGGTTGCCAGCCATCGAAGCCCCCCGACGGCACCCAGCCCAGCCAGACCGAGAACACCAGGATCAGCAGCATGGCCAGCCAGAAACTCGGCATCGCCACCCCGATCTGCGCCAGCGCCATCAGGCCGGTATCGGCCCAGCGGCGATGGTGCAGGGCTGCAATCACCCCCACCCCCAGCGCCAGCAGCACCGTCACCCCCATCGCCAGCAGTGCCAGCGGCACGGTCAGTGTCAGGCGCTCCTGCAGCAGCTCGATCACCGGCGTGCCATAGACATGGCTCTCACCCAGCTCGCCACGCAGCAGTCCCAACAGCCACTCCAGATAGCGCTGCCAGGCCGGGCGGTCGAGACCGAGCTGGGTCGCCAGCGCCTGCACCGCCTCGGGGTCGGCATCCGGTCCCATCATCACCTGCGCCACATTGCCGGGCAGCACCTCCAGCACCATGAAGATCACGGCCGAAGCAGCCAGCAGCGTCAGCAGCAGCGTCAGTGCGCGCCTGATCAGGAAATGGCTCATGGCGACTGGATCAGCGCGCAGCCTGCGCCGTGAACAGACACCCAAGCCCGGGCTGCCGGGCCGAGGAATGGCCGCAAGGCACCGCGCGGCGACAGGCGCGCAACCCGCCGCCGCCCGCGTCCGCTGCGGACGGCGCGCCTCGGCCCCGGGCTTTCGGCCCGGCGCAGCACACTGGCGGTGCGTGGTTCAGCAGGCAGATCATGGATGCGTCACGACGCCCAGGAAAGGCTGCTCAGATCGTTGGCGAGGATCGGCATGTCATCCCACAGCCCCTGCAGTTTCGCATCGGCGATCGTCACCCAGTGCGGCTGATAGAGCCATGCCAGCACGCAGTCCCCGGCCAGCAGCCGCTGCGCCTCGCCCAGCAGCGCCAGCCGCTGCTGTTCGTCGGTCTCGGTCTTGATCCGGGCGAACAAGGCGTTGAAGCGCGGCGAATGGTAGCCCCAGTAGTAGTTGCTCTTGGTGAAATTGCCCAGATCGAGGGGCTCGACATGCGAAATCAGGGTCAGATCGTAATCCCGGTTGCGATAGGTTCCTTCCAGCCACTGCGCCCACTCCACATTGCGGCCGGTGCACTGGATGCCCACCTTGGCGAGCTGTGCCATCACCACCTCGGCCCCCTGACGGGCATAGGCGGGCGGCGGCAGGGTCAGCGTCAGCTTCAGGGGCAGGCTCACGCCGGCCTCCTTCAGCAGCGCC
>JBHADS010000437.1:0-4980 GCA_041855185.1 Lautropia sp.
CATGCCCGATGTGCTGCTCAGGATTCTGGCCCGGCAGCAGAACATCGACCTGGACCGTGATCTGCAGCTTCGCTATGTGGCCTCGCCGCTGGACGCGATGCAGCTGCTGCTGACCCGGCGCGCCGATCAGGCGCTGCTGGCCGAGCCCGCGGTATCGATGGGCCTGCGCAAGAGTCAGTCCTTTCCGATCAGTGCGGTGGCCCCCACGCTGCACCGTGCCATCGATCTGCAGCAGGAATGGGGACGCGCGTTCAGACGTGCCCCCCGCATTCCGCAAGCGGGCATCGCCCTGCTGGGCGCCCATCGGGACGATGCCAATCTGGCGGCACGTTTCCAGACCGCCTGTGCCGAGGCACTGGACTGGTGCGAGAATAATGCCGATGCCTGTGGCGCTGCCGTTGCCCGGCGCATCGATATGCTGACCCCGGAAGGCGTGGCCGATGCGATCCGCACCGACCAGACCGGGATCGTGCCGGCTCACGAGGCCCGGCCCGAGCTGGAATTCTTCTACCGCCAGTTGCTCGAATTCCAGCCCGGTCTGATCGGCGGCCGGTTGCCGGACGCATCTTTCTATGCCGCATCATCGGGGCGCTGATCATTCATCGCCTCATGATCTGCTCGGCTGACACCCCAAGGATTTCCCGCTGTGCTGAAACTGCTGCGTGCCTGGCTGAGCGCCTTGCCAGCCTATCTGTGGAGCGGATGGGGCGCCATCGCCAGCCTGCTGCTGGGGGTGGCGCTGTGGGAGGCACTGGCCGCCCATTACGGGCCGCTGGTGCTGCCCACCCCGCTCGAAACCGCCCGGACCCTGCTCGATCTGTCCCGTCTGGAGGGCAGCGAGGGGCTGTGGGCACAATTGATCATCACCGCACGGCGCGCCTTCAGCGGGCTGGCGCTGGCTCTGCTGCTGGGCAGCTCACTCGGAGTGGCTGCCGGCCTATCGATGACGGCAGCGATGATGGCCCGCCCCTGGGTGACGGTCCTGCTCGGCACCCCACCGATCGCCTGGCTGGTGCTGGCAATGCTCTGGTTCGGCATCGGCGACGGCACGCCGGTGTTCACCGTCTTCATCGCGGCCTTTCCGGTGGTGTTTGCCGGGGGGTTGCAGGGCGCTCGTACCCTGGAGCGTCGCTGGCGGGATCTCGCCCACGCCTATCGACTGCCCTGGCGGATGCGGATGAGCGATCTCTATTTTCCTCATGTGCTGTCCTATCTGTTCCCGGTCTGGATCGTGGCGCTCGGCAGCTCGTGGCGGGTGGTGGTGATGGCCGAGCTGCTGTCCAGCAACGACGGCGTGGGCGCGGCACTGGCCACCAGCCGGGCGCAGCTGGACATGGGCGGCACGCTCGCCTGGATCGGCTCGGTGGTGCTGGTGCTGCTGGCGCTGGAGTATCTGGTGCTGGAGCCGATCAAGCGTGACATCGAGCGCTGGCGCGACAACGGCCAGCGCGAATCGCAGGGGGCACAGGGATGAGCCAGACACCGGCCCTGCAGCTGCAGGGGCTCGAACACGCCTTCGGCGCCCGCACCGTGCTGAAGGACATCACGTTCCGGCTGGAGGCCGGCCGCATCATGGCGCTGGTCGGCCCGTCCGGCTGTGGCAAGAGCACGCTGCTGCATCTGTGCGCCGGCCTGCTCGATCTGCAGAAAGGCCGGCTCGATCATGATTTCGGGCGTCCGATCACCCTGTTCCAGCAACCCCATCTGCTGCCCTGGAAGACGACGCTGGACAACATCGCCCTGGGCCTGAAGGCGCAAGGGGTGGCACGCGCACAGCGCGAAGCCGACAGCCGTGCGATGGGGCATCGGCTGGGACTGGACGACCGGGCGCTGGCCCAGTTTCCCCATCAGCTCTCGGGCGGGATGCAGAGCCGGGCGGCGCTGGCCCGGGCGCTGGTGCTCACCCCCGATCTGCTGCTGCTCGACGAGCCTTTCTCGGCGCTCGACATCGGGCTGAAGGCTCAGATGCACCAGTTGCTGCTCGACGAGCAACGGCAACGCGGGCTGACGGTGTTGATGATCACCCATGATCTGACCGAGGCCGTGACCCTGGCCGACACCGTGCTGGTGATGGCCGCCGAGCCGGGGCGTCTGATCTGGCGGATGGATCTGGCGCTTGCGCCCGTGCATCGAGACGAGGGCTGGGTGCATCGGCACACAGTGGCGCTGATGGCGCAGACGCCGGTGCGCGAAGCTTTCGGGCTGCCGCCGCTGCGCACCCGCCCCGCCCATGCCGTGCCATCCGATTCGTCGGCGCCTCCTTTCGGTCCCTCGGTGGGCGAAACAGGCCGGCCTCGCCCGGACGGTGATGCCGATCGTGGCGAGGCCGGCGCAGGCGAAGCCGCAGCGATGCACGAGGCGGTCACGACCGTGGGTCAGGCGATCGCCCCCTCCGCGTCCAGCCTCCGAAGAACACGATGCTGAACATGCCCTCCTCGCTCAAACTCTGGCGGCTGGATCACCCGGTCTGGCTCTGTCCGTTCCGCCCCTTCTTCGGCCTGGCGCTGATCTATGCGCCACTGCTGATGCTCAGCTGGCTGCTGGTCCTCATCGGCCTGCTGCCACCGCCCCAGGTACCCGGTGGCCCGGTGGTCTGGCATGTGCACGAGCTGCTGCTGGGCGTCTCGCTGGCAGCGGTGGTCGGCTTTCTGCTGACAGCCGTGCCCGAGTTCACCCGGAGCCCCGGAATCGCGCCCGCCCTGGTTCGCCGTCTGGTGCTGGCCTGGCTGGTGGGTCGTCTGGGGTTCTGGGCGACGATCGGCTGGCCCTCGCAGGGGCTGGTGCTGGCCTTCCTCGCCCATCTGGTGCTGCTCGGCGACCTGCTCTGGACGATCGGGCGCCCGATCTGGCATGCCCCCGGCCGTCGCCATCTGGGCTTTGTCTGGGGTGTGCTGGCGCTCTACCTGGCCATGGCCGGTTTCTATATCGATGCGCAGCGCGACCTGGACGTGATGCATTGGCTGCACACCCAGCTGGGCGTACTGCTGATCCTGATCATCGTCTCGATGAGCCGGATCTCGATGGCGATCGTCAATGACGCCATCGACGACTACCGGCTCCGGCATCCGGACTGGCAACGCGAGGAGGAGGTGCCGGGCAGCTATCTGGCCCGCCCGCCACGGCGGCATCTGGCGGTGTTCTGCATCACGCTGTTCACCGTGACGCAGTGGTTCGGCCCCGCCCATCCAGTCAACGGCTGGCTGGCGCTGGCCGCTGCTGCCGCCATGCTCAATCTGCTGAACGACTGGCATGTCGGCCGTCCGCTGCTGCAGCGCTGGCCGCTGATGCTCTACGGCGTCTATGTGCTGATGGCCCTGGGCTACGGGCTGATCGGCATCAGCCTGCTCGCCGATCAGGGCGGGGCCAGCGCCGGCCTGCATCTGCTGGCCTCGGGCGCGCTGAGCCTGGCCCTCTACGTCGTGATCGCCATCGCCGGCTACACCCACAGCGGGCTGTCGAAGGATGGCCGGGACTGGATCGGCGTGGGGGCCGTGCTGATTGTGGCCGGCGCACTGCTGCGCGCCCTGGTGTACTGGATGCCCGAGGCGATCTGGATGCTCGGCCTCTCCGCCCTGCTCTGGACCACGGCCTTCGTGGTGCAGGCAGCCGCCATGCTGCCGGTCTTTCTACGGGCCCGCGCCGATGGGCGTGACGGCTGCGCGGGCGTGTTGCCGCAGGACTTCAGACCTTCAGATAGCGGCCGCTGATCGCCACGATGACCATCAGCATCGCCACCAGCAGGAAAGCCATCTGCAGGCTGCTGTGATGGGCGATGAAACCGATGCCGGCCGGGCCGGCCAGCACACCGGCATAACCGAGCGTCGACATCGCCGGCACCGCCACCCGCTGTGGCATCGAGGTCTGCTGCCCGACGGCGGTGAACAGCACCGGAACGATGTTGGCGCAGCCCAGCCCCACCAGCGCATAGCCGAACAGCGCGATCTGCCAGGAAGGCACCAGCGCGGTGATCAGGATGCCGGCCGCCGCCAGCAGTGCGCCGAGGATCATGATGCTGCGCCGGCCGATACGGGCAACCATCCGGTCTCCGGTCAGCCGGGCGGCTGTCATCGTCAACGAAAACGCGGCAAAACCGAAGCCCGCCTGCTCCAGCGACATGCCGTGCTGCTCCCGCAGGAAGACCGCGCTCCAGTCCAGCATCGAGCCTTCGACCAGAAAGCAGATGAAGCAGAGCATCCCCAGAAAGAGCACCATGCCGCGCGGCAGCGCAAAGGGCGGGCCTTCGGCGGGATTGCCATAAGGCAGGATGTGCCGCCAGGCGCCCACCAGCATCGCCAGCATCAAGGCAGCGGCCACGACCATGCTTCCGAGCGGCGACAGTCCCGCCACCATCACCGAGCTGCTGCCGGCGGCGCCGACGATGCCGCCAAGGCTGTAGAACCCATGAAAACCGGACATCAGGGGCTTGCTGGCGCCGCGCTCGACGATGACCGCCTGGATGTTCATCACGCAATCGAAGATGCCCGCCATCGCCCCGAAGGCAAACAGCACCACCGCCAGCAGCAACGGACTGGAGACCATCGCCAGCGCGGGCAGGGTCAGACAGAGCAGCAGCCCCGTCACCGTCAGCACCGCCCGGCAGCCATAGCGGGTGCTCAGCGAACCTGAAATCGGCATCGCCACCAGCGCGCCGATCCCCAGACAGAGCAGCACGACCCCCAGGGAGCCTTCATCCAGGCCGGTACGCTCCTTGGCAGCCGGCACCAAGGCAGCCCAGGCACCGGCTGCATAGCCGGCAACCAGGAACAGCAGCCTAGTGGATCGTTGAACGGGAATCCCCATCACAGAAGAAGCCATCGTAGCGGTCATCGAATCGTGGAAGTCATCGAAGCAAGGCGGCGCCCGGATAGTGGGTATCCGCCAATCGTCAGGAAAGGAAAAACGAGCAGTCTAAACGGAAACGGCAGCGCTGTTCCAAGCGCGCGTTGCACGAAGTGCGACAATAGCGCTTTGCCTGGCAAC
>JBHADS010000438.1:0-2812 GCA_041855185.1 Lautropia sp.
CAGTCCTTTCTGGGCAATTTCAATCGCCTGAAGATCATGATCCTGCAGGTGTCGGTCATCGGCATCATCGCCGTCGGTGTCACGCAGGTGATCATCTCCGGCGGCATCGATCTGTCGTCCGGCTCGATCGTCGGCGCGGTGGCCATGGTGTCGATGAGCTTTGCGCAGTCGGCCGAGTACGCCCGGGCGATCTACCCGTCCCTGACCGACCTGCCTGCCATCGTTCCGGTGCTGATCGGTCTGGCCTGTGGTGCGGTTGCGGGCTTCATCAATGGCTGGCTCATCGCCTACACCAAGATTCCGCCGTTCATCTCCACCCTGGGCATGATGGTGGCGGCACGGGGCTTCGCCAAGTGGTACACCAAGGGCCAGCCGATTTCCTTCCCGACCGACAGCTTCGCCTTCCTGGGTTCGGGCATGATGCCGGTGGTGATTTTCCTGGTCGTGGCGGTGATCTTCCACATCGCGATGAAATACACCCGCTATGGCAAGTTCACCTATGCCATCGGCGCCAATCCGCAGGCTGCGCGCGTTTCCGGCATCAATGTCGAGCGCCACATCGTCAAGCTCTACACCGTGGCGGCCACGCTGGCCGCACTGGCCGGCATCGTCGTGGCAGCGCGTGGTCAGACCGCGCAGGCGGGCATGGGCATGATGTATGAGCTCGATGCGATCGCGATGGCGGTGATCGGTGGCACCTCATTGGCCGGCGGCCGCGGTTCGATCATCGGCACCTCGATCGGCATGGTCATCTTCGGCGTGATCATCTCCGGCTTCACCTTCCTGCGGCTCGATGCCTACTACCAGGAAATGATCAAGGGCGTGATCATCGTTGCCGCGGTCATCGCCGACACCTACCGTCAGAAGAAAAAGACGAGCTGAGCACGATTGGGAGAACTGAGATGAAGATCGCCATCGACCCTTTCATGCACCGGCATCTGCCTCTGGAGCAGCTGCCGGCCAAGGTTGCCGAGCTGGGCTACGAATGGATCGAGCTGAGCCCGCGTGCGGATTTTCTGGAGTGGTTCAAGGCGCCGCGCGTGTTTCCGGAGCGGGTTCGGAAATTCCGGAAGGCGCTGGCCGATGCGAACGTGGGCATCGCCTCGCTGCTGCCGATGTACCGCTGGGCCAGCAATGACGAGCAGGAGCGGCAGGCCGCCGTGCGCCACTGGAAACGGGCGATCGAGATCGCTGTGGAGCTGGGGGTGGACACGATGAACAGCGAATTCGGTCGCGGTCCGCATCCGGACAAGGGTGGCTGCTACTGCTGCCACACCGGCTCGATGATCGAAGCCTGCGAGGACGCCTGGCTGCGCTCGATGGAGGAGCTGGTGCCCATTCTGGAACGTGAGGGCATCCAGCTCAACATCGAGCCCCATCCCGAGGACTGGGTGGAAACGCTGCAACCGGCCGTCGATCTGATCCGGACCATCGACAGCGATCACGTCAAGTTTCTGTATTGCACGCCGCATACCTTCTACTTCGGCGACGATACGGTGGCCATGCTGAAGGAATGCGCCGATGTGCTGGCCCACGTGCATATTGCCGATACCTTCAATCACAAAGCCAGCTCGGGCCTGCGCTACATCATCAACCCGCCGGGCAGCTTCGCCCGCGTGCACCAGCATCTGAACATCGGACAGGGCGAGGTTCCCTGGGACGATTTCTATCGTACGCTGGCCGAGATCGGTTTCGACGGCATCATGACGGCCTGCGTCTTTGCCTGGGAAGACCGGGCCGATGAATCCGGGACATTCATGCGCCGTGAAATGCAGCGCTATGTCGACAAATACTTCAAGTGAGGCAGCGGCGATGACACTCCGGATCGGCGTGATCGGCACCGGCATGATCGGGCGCGATCATACGCGGCGCATTCAACAGGTTCTGGCGGGCGCCGAGGTGGTGGCGCTGGCCGATTACAACCCCGAAGCGGCACGGAGCGTCGGCAAGGCGCTGGCACCGGCTGCCCGCATCCATGAAACCGGAGAGGCGCTGATCGCTTCGCCGGAGGTGGATGCGGTGCTGGTCTGCTCCACTGGCTCGACCCATGAAGCCTATGTGCTGGGCGCCATCGCGGCCGGCAAGCCCTGCTTCTGCGAAAAACCGCTGGCCACCACGGCGGCGGGCGCACACCGCATCGTCGAGGCCGAGCTGCGGGCAGGCCAGCGTCTGGTGCAGGTCGGCTTCATGCGCCGCTACGATGCGGGCTATCTGGCGCTGAAGGAGATGGTCGATACGGCGCTGGGCGCACCGATCATGGTCCATGCCGCACATCGCAATCCGGCCGTGCCGGAGAGCTATGTGACACCGATGGCCATCAACGATACCCTCGTGCACGAAATCGATGTGTTCCGCTGGCTGCTGGACGATGACTATGTGTCGGCGCGGGTGCTGTTTCCGCGCAAGGCGGCCGCGGCACATGATGCCCTGCGGGACCCGCAGGTGGTGGTGCTCGAAACCGCCAGAGGCGTGCTGATCGACGTGGAGATCTTCGTCAATTGCCGCTATGGCTACGACATCCAGTGCGAGGTGGTGGGTGAGCAGGGAGTTGCATGCCTGCCCGAGCCGATGGCTGTCCAGGTGCGTCGGGATGCCCGCCTGCAGAACGCGATTCTCACCGACTGGAAGGATCGCTTCGTCGCCGCCTACGATGCCGAGCTGGCGGCCTTCATCGAGGCGGCCGCGCGGGGCGAGGTCAGCGGTCCGTCGAGCTGGGATGGCTATGTGACGGCTGTGACCTCCGATGCCTGCGTGCAGGCCCAGCAACGGGCAGGCGAGGCCGTCGCCATCGAGCTGCCCACCCGTCCGTCAC
>JBHADS010000439.1:0-21766 GCA_041855185.1 Lautropia sp.
ACGCAGCCGGTGCGCCAGCTGATTGGCCTTGGCGTTCAGCTCGGCATAGCTCAGCTGCTCGTCCTCATACACCACCGCCACCGCTTCCGGCGTCTTCTGCACCTGTTGCTCGAACAACTCGTGAATCAGCGCTTCTCTCGGGTAATCGACCTGCGTGTCGTTGAACCCCCCCAGCACCTGCAGCCTATCCGCTTCGTTCATCAACGGAAGCTGGGATACCGCTTGCCCAGGATCTACCAAAATCGCATCAGTCATTACTCCGAGACTTGTGACGATTCGGCTAACTTCGGGCTCCGTCAAATAGGCAAAATTGAACGCAAACTCAACGGTAACGTCTTCATCCTCATGATAATCACTGACGCATACTGACAAAGGAAGCTGCTCGTAATTATGATGAATTCTCACAGCCCTTGGTATGACGTCGCCGAGCTTGGTATCTCCAGGAAACCCATCCAAAGAAAACCCGATGTCATATACCTGATTTCTATCGCTTCCATGAAAACCAATGCAGCGATTGATCTCGGAAATAGGAAGATGCTGATGACGATAGCAACGCCGAAGCTCGGCATGGACACCCGCCATAACCTCATCGAACGTCATCCCCTTATCGACCCTGACCCCAACGGGGATCAAAGACGAAAACATGCCAACAGTACGCTTTTTCAACGCGTCGGCCCGATTGTGAACTGGCATTCCAACAACCACTTCATCTACGCCGTACACGCGGGAAAAATAAACTCCAAGTAATGCAAGAAAGAAGTGAACGACACTGCCTTTATCCGAACCAAGTGCCTTCAACTGGCCAAAGCACTTCCTAGACATAACCCAAGACACCAGCCCACTACGTCCTAGACGGTGATCCGAATTGGATCGGACCATGAATATAGGATCAGGAACGGACTTGAAGCGCTCCGTCCAGAACAATCGGTCACGGTCGTATCTAGAAGATTTGTAATATCTCTCCTCAGTAGAAATGACGTCGACGTACGACGGCGACTCCCCCACCTCACCCCTGGAATTAATTATTGAATTATATTCATCGACGAGAGAATTCCCGTAAATGGAAACACCAGTTCCATCACAAACCATGTGATGGAACCTGGAAAACCAATAGAAACTATCAACCCCTGTCTTTATCAACGCACTATCCCAAAGGACACGACCTACAAGAGCAAATGATTCAACCAAACGCCCCTGCATGAACGACCATGCCTTTTGATCAGGATCTTCCTCTACGGAAAAATCCATGAACTCAAACGGTGATTTGATTGATTCCAGAGGAATCTGATATGGAAGACCATCATTGTCATATGCAAAAACCAGCCTCAAAGCATCGTGCTTTCCACAAATCCGGTTCATTGCTGACCTGAAAGCATTCAGATCGATACTTCCGCTGAGCTTGACAACCATTCCAATGTTGTAGCAAGGCAAGTCTGGTGTTCGCATCTGATCCATCCAGACCCCCATTTGCACCTCTGAAAGAGGATGTCCGGGGTTGCCTTCCAAATTCACTGGTTTATGCAATTTTTCTTTCATGATCGATCTGATTTCATGCCATACTAGCCGCTTCGCAATCAACGAAGATCAGTATGACTTGCTGAACTTTCTAATCAAGCAAACATATAGAAACTTGATCCGGGAACATCCGTTCCAGTGGAATTCTCGGATTCAAGGAGCCAAGAGCCATCAGCCGTCTTGGCTGGATTCATATCCCTATTCAGAACCCGTTACACGGCCATCCATTCCGAGCAGGGGTTTCGACAGAAACCCCGAAACCAAAATCCCCCCTCCCAGAACGCCAAGAAGCACAAAAAGCCATCGAGTTCCTACGAGCTCTCCTATTGGAGTTGCGACAACCAACCCAAGAGGAGCAGCCACACCCATCAAGGTATCAAGCAGGGAAAGGACACGACCCTGAACTTCGTTTGGAACTGTGCTTTGAATCAAAGTCATGAACATAGTATTTCCAATGACTTGAGCAAAGGCAGCAAAGGTCCAGAATCCGGCGCTAACCCAGAACATATCCTGTGGCAAGGCGGCAGAAACTGCCGTCATAAAACAGGCCAGCGCCAGCCCAGAGATAATCCACTTCACGCGATTGGTTGGTTGAGTTAGGCTTACGAAAGCGGACCCGAGAATCATTCCGATTCCAGCCAGACTTTCGAAGTAAGCGACTTCTCTGGCAGCACCGCCAAAGTGTTCTTTTATCAGCAATGGAATCAAGGTGAACAAAGGCATTATTACAAGCACAGTCATCGTGAGCAGTACGTACAGATGCCGTAGCGCCAGATCATGCCAAACAGTATCAACCCCCTTACGAAACTGCCTCCAAATACTTGCCCTTATTTCAGTTGATCTATTCTGGGGAATGGAGAAGATCAGCAAAGGCAGAATACCTATCAACATGGTGAACACGTCAATGCTCAAGGCCCATTCAATAGGAATGACGCTTATAACCAACGCTCCCAAAGGAGCGCCGGCCACGACGAGAATTCCATCGAGAGATTGATTGAGAGATATTGCTCGGGTCAGGAATGATGGTGGCACCAACTTTGGGACACTGGCCATCGCTGCCGGCTGCTGAAAGGCGGATGAAGCACTACGAATTCCCATCATCGTGTATATGTGCCATAGCTCAATCTGATTCGTATAGAACAGGAGAATAAGCACCGCCATGCATATCGCGCAGATCAGATCGGAAACGATCATGATCAGCCGTCGACTATATCGATCGGCGTACACCCCTCCAAGCGGCGCAAGAATCGCCTGCGGCGCCAACCCAGCAAAACCCGCCGTGCCAAGCGCAGAAATACTGTTAGTTGTGTCGGTTATCCACCAGATCAACACAAACTGCGTCAGTGCGGACCCAACCAGAGAGAACGTTTGCCCAAGGAAGAAAGTCCAGAAACGAGTCTTCCACCCTTCACCTTCTTGAACATGATGACCATTATCATCTTCACGAACACACGATTCAGAATCACTCATGCTCATTATTGTTCAAAACACTTCCTGAAATAGAGGTCACGAACCTGAATTAATCAAGCATCCGAGGCGGGAGGTCACGAAAGAGTCATCCGATTTCGAAACTAAGTTCAATAGCTTATCAATGAACTTAGGGTAGACCTACTACCACTTCTAAGTGGTTCAAACCTGAAAAAGCAAATTCGACTATGATTTTTCGTACTCAGTCACCCCTGCAAATTTCCACGATCCGCATGAACACGGGATCTACAGGGTGCTTCATACCGAAGGATCCCCGAAAACTAAAATCTGATCAGCAAATGAAGCGTCTCGGATTTCGCGGGGGCAGTTTGGTTTGAATCAGGCGGCATGAGCCTGATGTCCCCAGTTTCGGTAATAGTTTTTCTCAGGCATGATGTAAATTTGATGACACGACTTAAGGCTTGCGCATGAACAGGCGCTTCATGCACTGCTCCAGGTCATCGACATAGGTGAAGACCACGGGAACCACCAGCAGGCTGAGTGCCGTCGACGTGATCAAACCGCCAAACACGGCCAAGGCCATCGGGCTTCTGAAACTGCTGTCGGTCGAGTCCGAGCCGATGATGATCGGAAGCATCCCGGCCCCCATCGCCACCGTCGTCATGATGATCGGCCGCGCCCGCTTGTGGCAGGCGTCCATCAACGCATTCCAACGGTTCATACCCTGATCCCGACGTGCAACGATGGCGTACTCCACCAGCAGGATCGAGTTCTTCGAGACGATGCCCATCAGCATGATCAGGCCGATCAGCGCCGGCATCGAAAGATCATAGCCACCCAGCAGCAAGCCCACGAAGGAGCCGCCAATGGCCAACGGCAAAGCCGACAGGATGGTGGCGGGATGCAGCACGTCCTTGAACAGCAACAGCAACACCAGGTAGATGCACAGCACACCCGCTAACATGGCCAAGCCGAAACTGCCGAACATCTCCTGCATCATTTCGGCATCTCCTGCAGGTTGCACCTTGATTCCCACGGGCAGCTGTTTCAGGATTGGCAAGCCATCCACCTGGCTCGCCACGTCGCCCAAGCCTTTGTCACCCAGCTCGACGTCGAGATTGATGTTTCGCTGCCGGTCGTAACGTGTGATGACGGCGGGACCGCCCCCCAGCTCCAGCGAGGCCAGCTCACCGATCATGACAGGACCATTGGCCCCCTGGACCGTGATGCGTCGCAGGGCTTCGAGGTCATGACGTGCCTTGGGGTCAAGGCGCGTGACGATCGGCACCTGTCGTGTATCGAGATTGAGCTTGGGCAAGGATTGCTCGTAGTCACCCTGCGTGGCGAGCCGCAGGGCATTGGAGATGGCCTGCGGGCTGACCCCCAGCGCTGCTGCCTTCTCGGGATGGGGCCGAACGATGATCTCCGGCTGGACTTGATTTTCACTGGAGGTGATCGTTCCCGTTCCCAGCCCTGGCAGCTCGCGCAACACCTTTTCAACCTGTCGTGCCACCTGGGACAGAATCTGTTCGTCCGAACCGGACACAGAGAGTGTGTATTTG
The DNA here is from genome assembly GCA_041855185.1 of Lautropia sp. GTDB lineage: Bacteria > Pseudomonadota > Gammaproteobacteria > Burkholderiales > Burkholderiaceae_E > Lautropia. The sequence continues at coordinate 4,506 of JBHADS010000439.1, forward strand.
TTGCCGGTATCACCCAAACCAATACTGGCACGCACACCGGGCACCTGCTTGAGGGTCTCACGAATGGCGGCCTCGACCTGTTGCTTGATCGGGCGGCTTCCGCGCGGCTTCATCCGGATGATCAGCACCGCCTGGTTGACTGAACTCTGCGAGTCTCCCCCTCCGAAGGCACTGGCCCCCACCGTCGTGTAAACACTCTCAATATGGGGGTTCTGCATCAACAGCCGACGCGTGAGCGCGGCACTCTGTTCCGTTTGCTCGATGCTCGCGCCCGGCGGCAGGGTCAACGTCACCTGCGTCTGATCATTGTCATCGGGAGGAATGAAGGATGTCTTGAGCAAGGAGATCAGGCCGAGCGAGCCGATGAACAACAGCACCGCATACAGCAGGGTCTGAAATCGATGGCGCAGCGCCCATTGCGCGCACTTCATGTACGTACGAAGCCAGCGCGGATCCTCCTCCTGCTCGATCATGGGTTTGAGCATGTAAGCGGCCATCAGCGGCGTGAGCATGCGCGCCACCATGAGCGATGCAAACACCGCAAGCACCGCCGTCCAGCCAAACTGCATGAAGAAGCGCCCCACCACCCCACTCATGAAGGCCGTGGGCAGGAACACCGCGATCAAGGCAAAGGTGGTTGCCACCACGGCGAGGCCGATCTCATCGGCCGCTTCCATGGCCGCTTGCCAGGGCGTTTTACCCATGCGAAGGTGGCGAACGATGTTCTCGATTTCGACGATGGCATCGTCGACGAGCAAGCCGATGACCAGCGACAGCGCGAGCAGGGTTACGTTGTTGAGCGTGAAACCCAACAGGTACATGCCGGCAAAGGCAGGCAGCACCGACAGGGGCAGTGCCACGGCCGCGATGAAGGTGGCCCGCCAGTCGCGCAGGAAGAGCCAGACGACCAGCACCGCCAGCAGGGCCCCCTCGTACAGCAGCTGCATCGAAGCGTCATACTCTTCCTGAACGTAGCTCACCAGATCCATCGATTCGGTGAACTTCAGGTCGGGACGCTCCATCCCCAATTGGCGAATGCTGTCCCTGACCGCTCGGCTGACCTCGATCTCACCGCCATCCCGGGTGCGGCTGACCTCGAACCCGACCACTGGTTGATCATTCATCCACGCCGATGCGCTACGTTTTGCCGTCGAATCGTGAATGCTGGCGACGTCGCTCAGCCGCACGCGCTGCTGATCCGAAATCGACAGCTCGACCTGCTTCAGAGCTTCGGCGTTCTTGGCACGGGCAATCAGACGCAACGGCTGTTCGGCGTCCGCAAGCTCGGCCTTGCCGCTGCCACTTTCGACCTCGGTGGCACTGAGCTGCTGCGCAACCTGCTCGACGCCAAGCCCAAGGGCTCGGAGCCTTTGTGGATCCAGATCGACGTGTATCTGCCGATCGACGCCGCCAACGCGCGTGACCTTGCCCACCCCTGGCAAGGCCAGCAGCCTGCGGCTCAGCTCGTCATCCACATACCAGGACAGTGCCTCCTGATCCATGGATGGGGACTGCACGGTGAATGCGAGCACGGGCATGCTGGCCAGCTCCACCTTGGAAACGACGGGGTCCGGCAGAGCAGCAGGCAGATCCGAACGGACACGCTGAACGGCGGAGCGGACTTCATCCAAAGCTTCCTGCAACGGCTTCTCCAGCTGGAACTGGACCGAGAGCGCGACGGAGCCGTCCGAGATACTGGTGTTGACGTGCCGAACCCCCTGCACGTCGACCAGGGCGTTCTCGATCTTGCGGGCAACCTCATTCTCCATCTGCCCCGGCGTGGCACCTTGCAGCGATGCGGCGATCGTCACCATGGGAAGATCGACGTCGGGCTGGTTCTGCACCCGCATCAAGCGGAAGGATACGAGCCCCGATATCGTCAGCAGCAGAAACAACACGAGGACGATGAGCGGATTGCGGATCGACCAGGCGGACAGATTCTTCATGCAGGGCTCCTCAGTGGGACGAGGAGAGAGTCGTGCTCTTGCCATCTGCGGAAGACGGGCGAGCTCCTACCGCATCCACAACCCGGACCAGATCCCCTTCCGACAGAAAGCCCGCCCCCTGCACCACGATCCGGTCCGATTCCTGCAGGCTGCCGGGTGGCTCGGCCCGGATTTCGATCCGATCACCTGCATATCGGCCGACACTCACCTTCAGACGCCGTGCTCGATTGTCCTGATCCAGGCGATAGACGTAATTGAAGCCATCGCGAGGCACCACGGCCTGCGCAGGAACCGTCATGGCGGTACTTTCACCCAACAGCAAATTTCCACCCAGAAACATGCCCGCACGCAGCGCGGCCTCGGCGGGCAGATCGAAGTAGACCAATGCCGTACGGGTTCTGACGTCGATGGCAGGCGCAATCGCACGAACCCGCGCCCTGATGCCCTGTTGGCCGGGTACGTGAAGCTCGGCTTCGTCGCCGACCGAGATGCGCCCCAGATCACTTTCCATGACCTCGGCACGCCATTCCAGACGCCCCTGTCTGATCAGCCTGAACAACTCGCTGCCCGCCGACGGTACGGCCCCCACGCTGGCACTGCGAGCCGAGATCAGCCCTGCGTCTGGAGCCCGCAGCACGGTAAAGCGAAGATTCTCCTGCTGGGCACGCAATGCGGCACGTGCCGAACGCACCCTGGCCCACGCCGTTCTGGCCGCGACCTGATACTGAATGACTTGTTGAGTACTGACGGCCCCGGTTTTCTGCAGACGGTTGGCACGCCGGGCGTTGCTTTCAGCCTCGACGAGTGCGGCTCGAGCCTCGGCCAGTGACGCTTTCGAGCGCGTGACCTCGGCCTGCGTCGTTTGCGCCGAGAATCGCGCCAGTATCTGCCCTTTCTCGACCCGATCGCCGACGTTGGCCAGGAGCTCGACGATCTGCTGCCCATTCATCTCGGATGCAAGGGTAGCCTCTTCCCAGGCAGCCACGTTGCCATCCAGTGGCAAACGAACGGCCATCGTCATCTGTCGAGGCGCCTGCACCGCGACCGACATCACCGGCTGTGCGGAATTCTGACTACCCGGCTCGGGGGTTGCTGCCTGTGGTTGAGTCTGAGGCGCTGCTTCGGCAGACTCCGCCAAAGGCTTCAGCAACTCCGGACGGGTCAGCACCACGAAGGTGGCAACCACCAACAGCAGCAGCACGACTGCAAACAGGATGCGTATCGATTTGCTCATGAGCGAGGCATCTGTAGAAAGAAAAATATCGCTGGGCGATCTCAGCCCGCAGCGCGGGCTGCAGGATCGTCCTGGGATGTTTCGCCCGACCAGCCCCCTCCGATCGCTTTGTAGAGCGCGATCCAATACTGCACCTGGTCACGCAACAGCGTGACGCGCTCGACCTCGGCTTCCAATGCCGAGCGCCTCGCCTCCTCCAGTTCCAGCAGACTGCGACCGCCTTCTTGCCATTGCATCTGCATCGACTCGTAGTACGCTCGATGCATGGCGGCGGCCTCGGCCGCCTTCCCAGTGCGTCGGTCGGCGCCATCGAGATTGACCAACGCCTCCTCGACCTCCCGCACCGCCTTTCTGACCCCCTGACGCCACTCGGCGTAGGCGTTCCGATGATTTGCCTCCGAATTGGCGACGGCTGCTCGTCGCCTTCCGCCATCGAAGATTGGAAGCGTCAGCGAAGGACCAAAGGACCAGGTGCGTACCGTCGACGACAGCAGGCTGTAGGCCGTCAACGCGATCTCTCCCGACAGAGACAGACTCGGATAGAGGTCGGCCCGCGCAGCACCGATCTCGGCACTGCTGGCTGCAAGACTACGTTCGAGTGCCGCGACGTCGGGGCGCTGACGCAGAACGTCGGCCGGAACCCGGTCGACACGAAACGCCCGAGGCTTGGGCAAGCGCCCGGAAGGCTGCTCGAGCCAGGTAGATAGCTTCTGCGGCTCAAGCCCCGTCAATGAACGCAGTGCGGCCATCAGCAAACGACAACTGACCTGCTGAGCCTCCAGCTTCGACTGAGTACTGGCCAGACTGGCCCGGGTGCGGGACGCATCGGCCGGCGACGTGAAACCGGCAGCGACGGACTGTTGCGTCGCGCGATCCGTTTTCTCCATGGAAGTGAGCTCCTGCCGATACACGTCGACCAGCAGCTGACAACCCCGGTATTGCACGTAGGTATCGGCCACTTCGGCAGCCAGCGATACCCGTGCCTCGTGCCAATCATCCACCCTCGCCTCCAGGCGAGCCTCCGCTGCCTCGGTACTGCGGCGGATTTTTCCAAACAGATCCAACTCCCATGACGTATCGAAGCCAGCGGACCGAGTGCCATAGGTCATGGCCACGTCGCCCCCCCCTTCAGGCATCATTCCAGCTGCATCGATCGATCCACCGGAGCCCCCTAACTGCCGCATGCGGGTGACGCTACCTTTAGCGTTGAGCGTCGGCCATCGAGCCGATTGGGTCGTGCCCAGGCTCGCGCGTGCGCCGTCGATGTTGGCGAGCGCACGCTGCAGACTGGGGCTCTCGGCCTCGGCCGCCTCGATCAGTTTCAGCAAGGTCTCATCCTCGAACTGGGCCCACCACCCCTGCAACGCCTGCCGTTCGCCACCATGCGGCACCGGAGCCATCCAGCGCTCGCCGAGCTTGGCCTTGGGGGGCTGGTAGTCGGGGCCGATGGCAGTACAGCCACTCAATACCGTGATCACAGCTACCAGCGCACTGATCAAGCATTTACTTCCATGAAACTGAAGATCCGTCATTTCTCCCCCGACGCGGATACCAAAAATGCTGTACGAAGCTCTTCGATTTCTTCAAGCATCTCATTCCATGAATCAACGTCCATGATGATCCGGTGCGTCACCAGCAAGGCGTAGCATCGGCGTTCGTGATGGGCTTGTGCGAATCTGATGCTCAGCAATGGCGCCTGGTCGAGCGGAACATGCAAGGGGGTTTGGTCGAGATAGGAACGCAGTTGGGCTTCAGTGTCCTGTGCCTCGTCAAGTGCACACGGAAGCGCCTGAAGCGCTGCGTGGCGATACACCACGCGCATGCCGTCCGAAAGTCTCCGTCGGGGAAAAAAGGCGCTGCGCAATGCCTGATGGCGCATGACGAGACGATTGAGCGCCGCCATGAAGTGCTCGAAGCGGAGGCGCGAACCGAATTCGATCAGGAATCTGAGAACGTTCGGATCCCGGCTGCCTCGTTCGAGATTGATCCTCAGCATCTGCTCCTGAAACGGAAGCAGTGCGTGAATGGCCTGAACGTCGGCGGTCCCCAACAAGCCCGGGTTTGCGACTCGTTCTCGCCCCTGGTTCAACCATACCGATGATGAGCCACCTATGGAATTTTCTGAAGAGCATGGTGGCAACTTTTCGGCCCTCGTTCCCGCACTGGTTCCTGCATCGATCAGCATTCAGTTCAGCATCCCCAGCACCGTCGCCTGCATGACCGCTGCGGTCTTGTTGGGGGCATTCAGCTTGTTGACGCTGTTCTTGATGTGGAAGTCGACGGTGTTCTTCGAGATGGCCAGGATGTCGGCGATGTCCTGAGCCGATTTTCCGTCGGCGGTCCAGCGCATGACTTCGCTTTCACGCTCGGTGAGATTCGGCAGCTCTGAGACGGTTTCGTCCCGCCACAGTCGGGTGCAGGCAACGTAGCAGAACCAGGCCACGAGCTGCATACTCTGTTGCTTGTCCCTGAGCTCTCGCTCAGTGAGCGGTAGCGTCGAGCGCGACAGGGACAGGATGCCGAGATCGTTCGTACCGTTCTGGACGGCATAGCTCCAGCCGTGGCGGAAACCATGTTTCTGCATGTCCAGCCACAAGGCAGGAGCCTCGGCGAATAGATCTTCGTGCCAGACCATGGGCCGTGGACTGACGCAACTGTGCCGGACTCTGGGATCTATCCGGAAATACTCCCGTTCTACATAACGGCGGCACCATTGCTTCGGGTAGTTGTGCAACCATTTCATGCGCGCTTTGCTCAAGGGCAGCATCGGTCTGTAAGCAAAGAAAAATCGTTCGAAGCCCAGAGCCTGCGTGGCCAGTTCGATGCGTGCCCGAATGCCGTGTTCGGTCGGTGAATTCTCCGTCAGCAGTTGAAGCAAATCATCCAACCATGCTTCCATGAATGCTCCTCGTCCTTGTTGGCGTCCTGCCCTTTTCCGACGGCCCCGGGAACGAGCAGGAGAGCCCGGTGCGATGCCTTGCACCAACCCCGAGACGATCTTCAGGACGTTCTTGGTCGGCTGAAAAGGCTAACAGCTCAGTCTAGTGCGGCCGAAGATCTTTTCGGGCTACCAGTTTTCAGGAGGCACGGCAGGTCGGTGCTTCTGATAAAGCCGCCATGGGCAAGACGTGAACGTGCTTTGGCATCGAGCTCGGCCGTCATCCCATCGGGAGGACACCGTCGGAACGGTATTCGGCGCGCAAGTCGGCAGCGCTCGGGAGGGAGTCACGCAAGCGAGAGTTTTCAGCATCTCCCCGGTTCAACCTCACCCCGGCCCTTGCTCCTTGAGCAATCCCAGCAAGACGGCGCGGACGACCGCCACGGTCTTGTTGGGGGCATGGAGTTTCTGGACGATGTTCTTGATGTGGAAATTGATGGTGTTCCTGGATATGCCGAGGATGTCGGCGATGTCCTGCGCCGATTTTCCGTCGGCACTCCACTTCAGAACCTCGATCTCACGTTCCGTCAGGCTGTCGAAGGCGGCGGCGGATTTTTCTCGGATCAGGTTCGACATCAGCGGGTGGATGCAGCGAGCCAGAACCTGCATGTCCTGCAATCTGGGCTCCTCATCGGTCGGATTCAGCTGCTCATCGGGCCCTGACAACGACAGCATGCTGATGCCGCCTGGATAGTCGAGAACCGACAGCGTCAGCCCTTGATGCAAGCCCTGCTGTTTCAGCAGTCTCCAGAGTTCCGGCACCTTGGCAAACAGCGCTTCGTTCCACGGGAAAGGATGTTGTGATTGGCGCGCCCGCTGGATGCGCGGATCGACGAAGAGGAAATTCGACTCGAGGTAGCGTTGTGTCCAGTGTTCCGGGTAGTTGCTCAGCCAGAAGAGCCTGGGGCTGTTCATCGGCAGGGTCTGTTGATAGCCAACGGAGAAATACCGAAAACCCAATGCGCGAGCAGCGTTCTCAAGACATTGTCGGATGCGCGCCTCGTCTGCCCCCCCCTCGGTGAGTAATGCAAACAATTCATCCCGCCAGGCTTCCATGGTTCTTTCGCACTCCATTCGAGCGTGGCCATTGCTCGGAGGTTGCACTCTCCGGCGCCGAAGGATCATGCATCGACGTTCACGAAAAGCTCAAAGCCCCCTCTGCTCACCGCCAATGGCACGGCCATCGGAGCATGCGAATATCCAGCCGATCCGATTCAACCCCACCATCAATCGAAGGCCACAATCTTCTGTAGGTACCATAACATGTAGTTTCTACCGACATAATCGACAAAAGTTTACTGCCGTAACCGTCAGTAAACCATGCGAAGGATTCTGCAGATTGCGATGCGTTGAGCGTACACCCCTGTTTTCTGGACGCTCGTTTCTCTGCCCTTCAGTGATCTTCCTTGGCGTGGTTGATCGTGTATTTGGGAATCTGAATCACGAGGTCGGTCTTGCCGTCGAGCTGCACCTGGCAGGAAAGACGGGATTCGGGCTCCAGCCCCCAGGCCATGTCGAGCAGGTCGTCCTCGATTTCGGAGGATTCGTTGAGTTCGTCGAAGCCTTCGCGGACGACGACGTGGCAGGTGGTGCAGGCGCAGGACATGGCGCAGGCGTGTTCGATCTCGACGCCGTTGTCGAGCAGTGCCTGGCACAGCGATACGCCTGCCGGTGCCTCGAAGCTGATGCCTGCCGGGCAGACTTCCTCATGCGGCAGTACCTTGATGGTTGCCAAGTCCTTCTCCTGAATGCTGATGAGCGTTGAAAATGAAGGGGATCAGGTGCCTGCGCCTGTGCCACCCGTCTGCGACAGAGGCTCGATGGCGCCCGCGCTGCCGGTGCCTGATCCAGGCGTATGACACAAGCTAGAAATCCGCCAGTCCGTCGATCGATTTGCCAGCCAGCGCGCGCTGGATGGCGCGATCCATGCGCTGGGCAGCGAAATCCTCGGTGGCTTTCTGCAGCGCCTGGGTGCTGGCTTCGAGCGCATCGCGCAGCGCCTGCAGGCGGCTTTCGTCCTGCGGGCCGCTGAGTGCGCGGGCCTGGGCGATGCAGTCGGCGGCACGCTGCATGGCGCCATCGATCGCCTGTCGGGCCTTGGCCGTGAGCAGATCGCCGTCTTCGGCCAGTGCACTGCGGGTGGCTTCGAGCAGGCGTTCGCTTTCCACCTGCTGTTCGCGCAGCAGCCGCCACTGCATGTCTTCGCGGGCGGAGCTGAAGGATTCGCGCAGCATCCGCTCGATGTCCTCGTCGCCCAGGCCGTAGCTGGGTTTGACGGTGACGGAAGCGGTGACGCCGGTGCTCTGCTCGACGGCCGACACCGACAGCAGGCCATCGGCATCGACCTGGAAGGTGACGCGGATGCGGGCCGCGCCCGCCACCATCGGCGGGATGCCGCGCAGCTCGAAACGGGCCAGCGAGCGGCAGTCGGCCACCAGTTCGCGCTCGCCCTGCACGACGTGGATGGCCATGGCGCTCTGGCCGTCCTTGAAGGTGGTGAATTCCTGCGCACGGGCCAGCGGGATCGGCGAATTGCGGGGGATGATCTTCTCGACCATGCCGCCCATCGTCTCCAGCCCCAGCGACAGCGGGGTCACGTGGAGCAGCAGCCAGTCGTCTCCGCCGGCCATGCGCTGGCCGACGAGCTGGGCGGCCTGCATGGCGGCACCGAGCGCGACGACCTGATCGGGATCATGGCCGGTGAAAGGGGTCTTGCCGAAGTAGCGAGCCACGGCATCGCGGATGACGGGCATGCGGGTGGCGCCGCCGACCAGCACGACGCCATCGATGGCGTCCACGCCGAGTCCGGCATCGGCCAGCGCCGAGGCGGCGATCTTCAGCGTGCGTCCGACCAGCGGCTCGGCCAGGCGCTCGAAGTCGGCACGGGTCAGCGCGGTCTCGAAGCGTGTTCCTGCCGCCCCTTCCCAGACCATCGACACCGGCTCGGTATCGCTGAGGCGTTCGCGGGCCTGACGGGCGAGCAGCAGCAGTTCGCGCCAGCGCCGCGGTTGTTCGGCGGCGAGCGCGCCGGCTTCGCCCAGACCATGACGGGCGGCAAACTCGGTGGCGAGCACGGCATCGAAATCGTCTCCACCCAGCGCAACGTCGCCGGCGGTGGACAGCACCTCGAAAACCCCCCGGCTCAGTTTCAGCACCGAGACGTCGAAGGTGCCGCCACCCAGGTCGTAGATGGCATAGGTGCCCTCCTCGCCCTGATCGAGCCCATAGGAGACGGCGGCGGCCGTGGGTTCGTTGATCAGGCGCAGCACCTCGATGCCGGCCAGACGGGCGGCGTCCTTGGTGGCCTGACGCTGCCCATCGTCGAAATAGGCGGGCACGGTGATGACGGCACCGACCAGCTCCTCGGGTTCTGCCCCCATGCTGAGCAACGCCCGGTCGCGCAGCACTTTGAGGATCTCGGCCGAGACTTCGACCGGCGAGATGGCGCCGGCGACAGTCTGCAGCGCAACCGACTGGTTGCCCGCTGTACCCGAACGCCCGCCGCCGGAAACAGATGCTGCGGCGCTGTCGGCAGAGCCTTCGGCATGGCCGACACCACCATCGGTCCCGGCGCCCACCGTCGTCAGTGCGGCCGGCAGGCCCATCGCCCGGGCTTCTTCCAGCCCACGCCCCATCAGGCGCTTGACCGAGCTGAGCACGTTGGCGGAGTCGGACAGCATCGCCGACTGTGCGGCCCGCCCCACGACGGGCGGCTGGCCGACCTGATAATGGACGACCGAGGGCAGCAACGCGTGCCCAGCCTCATCCGGCAGCACTTCGGCCACTCCCGAGCGCACCACGGCGACCAGCGAGTTGGAGGTCCCCAGATCGATCCCGATCGCAAAACGACGTTGATGGGGATCGGGACTCATGCCGGGCTCGGAAATCTGCAACAGTGCCATATCGTCAGGGAGGAGATAGTAAGCTTCCGTTCAAGCCTCGTGCGGCCTGCGGAATATCGTTTGAATCTGCCCGCAACGGCGGCGTTCCGGGCTTCGGGCTGGCGCGAGCGCTCAGCCCGTGGCCGCGATCTGGCGGCTGACTTCGGCCAGAGAGGCACTCAGGCGATCGAAGAACATCAGCTGGCGCACCTGCAAGGCAGCCGCCGGATAATCGGCCTGCTCATCGATCAGCACCGCCAGACGTGCAATGATATCGCCGCGCGCCTGGGCCAGACGGGCCTGCAACGCCTCGGCCGCCGCAGCACTGCCGGCATCGCGCACTTCGTCGATTTCCTCGCGCCAGCTCATCTGTTCCATCAGGAAAGCCGCCGGCATGGCGGTGTTGCGCTCGGCATCGACCGGGGCACCGTGGCGTTCGCACAGATAGGCAGCGCGCTGGCAGGGATCGGAAAGCACACGCAGTGCCTCGTTGCCCTGGGCCGCCAGTTGCAGTGCAAGCCGGCGATCGTGTTCGCTGCCCGCCACATGACGATCGGGATGCACCACCGACTGGAAACGGTGGTGACGGGCTTCGAGTTCACGCAGATCGAGCTGAAAGCGCTCGGGCAGCCCCAGCAGCTCGAACAGCGAGCGCTGCAAGGCCGAACGTGCAGGTGTGGATGCGTTCATCGTGCGCTCCGCAGACCCGACGACAGGCCCGCGGGCCACAGCATCGAGGCAGGAGCGGACAGCACCGGGCTGCACGGACGCTGAGCCTGAGCGCGCGGAACGACGGACATCCCCTGCCCTTGCATCGGCCCGGCTGCTGCCGGACGACAGGCGTGACGCATCTCAGACCTGGAAGGATTCACCACAGCCGCACTCGCCCCGGACGTTCGGATTGTTGAACTTGAAGCCTTCGTTCAGACCTTCACGCACGAAATCCAGTTCGGTGCCATCGATGTAGGCCAGGCTCTTGGGGTCGATGAAGACCCGCACGCCGTGGCTCTCGAAGACCACGTCGGTGTCTTCCTGGCTGTCGGCGTATTCGAGCTTGTACGCCAGCCCCGAGCAGCCGGATGTCTTGACGCCCAGACGCAAACCGATGCCCTTGCCCCGACGCGCGATGTAGCGGTCGATGTGCCGTGCTGCAGCTTCGGTCAATGTAACAGCCATGATGTCGATCCCTCGTTGAGTGTCCCGGCCCCGTGTTCAGGCTGCGGCCGCGCCAGCAGCCAGTTCGGGATGCTTGCTGCGGTAATCCTCGACCGCCGCCTTGATCGCGTCTTCGGCCAGGATCGAACAGTGGATCTTGACCGGGGGCAGCGCCAGCTCTTCGGCGATGGCGGTGTTGCGGATGGCCAGTGCCTCGTCGAGCGATTTGCCCTTGACCCATTCGGTGACGAGCGAGGACGAGGCGATCGCCGAGCCGCAGCCATAGGTCTTGAACTTCGCATCTTCGATGAGGCCGTTGGCACCCACCTTGATCTGCAGTTTCATCACATCGCCACAGGCGGGGGCGCCGACCATGCCGGTCCCGACCGAGCTGTCGGCCTTGTCCATCGAGCCCACGTTGCGGGGGTTTTCGTAGTGGTCTACGACTTTGTCGCTATAAGCCATGATTGTCTGATCTCCTGATCGGCGGGCTTCAGTGAGCGGCCCACTTGACGGTGCTGAGGTCGATGCCTTCCTGCACCATTTCCCAGAGCGGCGACATCTCGCGCAGCTTGCCGACCTGGGTCTTCATCAACTGAACGGTGAAATCGATTTCGGCTTCGGTGGTGAAGCGGCCAATCGAGAAACGGATCGAGCTGTGCGCCAGTTCGTCGCTGCGGCCCAGGGCGCGCAGCACATAGGAGGGCTCGAGGCTGGCGGATGTACAGGCGGAACCGGAGGAGACCGCCAGTTCCTTGACGGCCATGATCAACGATTCGCCCTCGACATAGTTGAAGCTGACGTTGAGGTTCTGCGCCACCCGGTGCGTCATGCTGCCGTTGACGTACATCTCGTCGATCGACGACAGCCCGGCGAGCAGGCGGTCGCGCAGCGCGCGGGCCCGGATGTTCTCGTCGGCCATTTCGAGCCGGGCGATGCGGAAGGCTTCGCCCATGCCGACGATCTGATGGGTGGGCAGCGTGCCCGAACGCATGCCACGCTCGTGACCGCCACCATGCATCTGAGCCTCGATCCGCACCCGGGGCTTGCGACGCACGAACAGCGCGCCGATGCCCTTGGGGCCGTAGGTCTTGTGGGCCGAGAAGCTCATCAGATCGACCTTCAGCGCCTGCAGGTCGATATCGACCTTGCCGGTGGCCTGGGCCGCATCGACATGGAACAGGATCTTGCGCGCACGCAGCATCTCACCGATGGCGGCGATGTCCTGGATGACGCCGATCTCGTTGTTGACGAACATGACCGAGACCAGCACGGTGTCGTCACGCAGGGCTGCCTGCAGCGCATTCAGATCGATCAGCCCGTCTTCCTGCACATCCAGGTAGGTGACTTCGAAGCCCTGACGCTCCAGCTCGCGCATGGTGTCGAGGGTGGCTTTGTGCTCGGTCTTGACGGTGATGAGGTGACGGCCGCGCTGCTGATAGAAATGCGCAGCGCCCTTCAGCGCCAGGTTGATGGCTTCGGTGGCGCCGGAGGTCCAGACGATTTCACGCGGATCACAGTTGACCAGGGCGGCGACTTCGGCCCGCGCCGCCTCGACGGCTTTCTCGGCCTCCCAGCCGAAGGCATGGCTGCGTGAGGCCGGGTTGCCGAAACTCTCCCGCAGGAACGGGATCATCCGGTCGGCCACGCGCGGATCGACCGGCGTCGTGGCGGAATAATCAAGATAGATCGGTTGTGACATCGTGGGATGGGTAGAAGGATTAGGCTCGCGTGCCGTCGACATCGATGACCTGCAGCGAGGAAGTCGGCAGCTCGAGTGCCGCCTTGTGCTCGCGCGTGATCGAGATCTGCCGGGTTGCGGGCTGCTGCTCGCGCATGCGCTGCTGTTCGACCAGATCCTGCAGGCTGACGGAGTCCAGATAATCGATCATCCGCTTGTTCAGCGCCGTCCAGAGCTCGTGCGTCATGCACGGCCCGTCCTCGAAGCAGTCTTGTTTGCCCCCGCATTGGGTGGCATCCAGCGGCTCATCGACGGCGAAGATGATCGACGACACATTGATTTCCTGGCTGGGCTTTGCCAGCGAGTAGCCACCACCCGGCCCGCGGGTGCTTTCGACCAGCTCGTGTCGGCGCAACTTGCCGAACAACTGTTCCAGATAGGAAAGGGAAATCTTCTGGCGTTGGCTGATGCCCGCCAGCGTGACCGGACCATTGTGCTCCCGCAGGGCCAGATCGATCATGGCCGTCACGGCAAAGCGCCCTTTCGTGGTCAACCTCATGACAACACTCCGAACTCAGGAATCTCGGGTGCAAGTATAACCGATTACTTGAGTCGATTAGTCGAGAAAATTCGACTTATTGATGCTGGCTATGGATCGGGGGGAAACCCTGCCCGGACGGGCAGTGGGAGGAGGCGCAGCCACGGGGCTGGCTGCCGGAGCCCGGCAGCGGGCTCCGCCGATCGCCCGGGCGAAGCACACCCCGGCGAGCGAGCATGAAGTATAGCAAGCTCCTGCCCGGACGGTGCAGCCCGCCCGGTGAGAAGCGAAGAGCTGGCCAGTCGTCGCCGGCCAGGCCGAATCAGGCCGCGGCCACCTGGGTGGCGCGACGACGCACGATTTCGAGCAGGCCCGAACAGGCATCCTCGATGTAGTCGAGCGCCTGCTCGAAAGCCTGGGTGCCGCCCTGGTAGGGATCGGGCACGGTGGCCGATTCGTGATCGCTGGCAAAGCGCATCAGCATCTGCAGCTTGTGGTGATAGCGCTTCGGTGCCTGATTCTGCAGCAAGCTGAGGTTCTCCCAGTCCATCACCAGAATCATGTCATAGGCCTCGAAGTCCTCGAGCGTGACCTGATGCGCCCGCAGATCGGAAATATCGTAGCCACGCCGGCTCATCGCCAGCAGCGTGCGCGGGTCGGCCGGCTCGCCCTGGTGGAAGGCATGGGTACCCGCCGAGCCGACGCCGACGATCGACTCCAGCCCTGCCTGTTTCACCTGATGACGGAACACACCGTGCGCCATCGGGGAACGGCAGATGTTGCCCATGCAGACGAACAGCACGCGCGTCGCCATGGCCATCGACAGAGGTTCTCTTTTTCCCATTTGAGCTACCTGATTTTCCTGAGTTTTTCCTGATTTTTGAATCATGTCCCGGCCCCGGCGCCGAACAACAGCTGTTTCAGCGCCGCAAGCTCGTCCCGCACCTTGGCCGCTTTCTCGAAGTCGAGATTGCGCGCATGGGTGCTCATCAATTTCTCCAGACGCTTGATCTCCTTGGAGACCTGGGCCTGGTTGTCGGGATCGATGCCCTGCAGACGTTCGGCCGAACGCTGAAGCGCCTCGTCGCCGCCCTGCCCGGCCCGCGCGGCTGCCCCCGCCTGAGCGCTGCGACGCTCATCCTGGGCCGACAGGTCATAGACCCCATCGATCAGCTCACGCACCTGCTTGACCACGCCCCTGGGCACGATCCCGTGTTCCTGGTTGAAGTTCAGCTGCTTTTCACGCCGCCTGGCGGTCTCGTTCAGCGCCCGCTCCATCGATTGCGTGATCCGGTCGGCATACAGAATCGCCTTGCCCTCCAGATTACGGGCAGCCCGGCCGATTGTCTGGATCAGACTGCGTTCGGAGCGCAAGAAACCCTCTTTGTCGGCGTCCAGAATGGCGACAAGCGAGACTTCCGGAATGTCCAGCCCCTCGCGCAGCAGGTTGATGCCGACCAGCACATCGAAAACGCCCAGCCGCAGATCACGGATGATCTCGACCCGCTCGACGGTATCGACATCCGAATGCAGATAGCGCACCTTGATCTGATGGTCCGACAGGAAGTCGGTCAGATCCTCGGCCATCCGCTTGGTCAGCGTGGTGACGAGCACGCGCTGCCCCTTCTCCACCCGCAGCGAGATTTCCGACAGCACGTCATCGACCTGGGTGGTGGCGGGCCGCACTTCGACCACCGGATCGACCAGCCCGGTGGGACGCACGACCTGCTCGACCACCTGGCCGGCGTGGGTGGCCTCATATTCCGCCGGGGTGGCCGAAACGAACACGCACTGGCGCACCTTGCTCTCGAATTCCTCGAAGGTCAGCGGCCGGTTGTCGAGCGCCGAGGGCAGCCGGAAGCCATACTGCACCAGGGTGTCCTTGCGCGCCCGGTCGCCGCGATACATGCCGCCGAGCTGGCCGATGGTCACATGGCTTTCGTCGATGAACATCAGGGCGTCCGGCGGCAGATAGTCGATCAACGTGGGGGGCGGCTCCCCGGGCCTGGCTCCGGAGAAATGCCGTGAGTAGTTCTCGATGCCCTTGCAGAAGCCCAGCTCCTGCAGCATCTCCAGATCGAACAGCGTGCGCTGTTCGAGGCGCTGGGCCTCGACCAGCTTTCCCTCCGCATAGAAGAAAGCCAGCCGATCCTTCAGTTCTGCCTTGATGGTATCGACGGCACGCATCACGGTCGAGCGCGGCGTCACATAATGCGACGCCGCATAGACGACGAAACGTGGAATCTGCTGCCGGACCCGGCCGGTCAGCGGATCGAAGAGCTGCAGTGTCTCGATCTCGTCATCGAACATCTCGATGCGCACCGCCAGCTCGGCGTTCTCGGAGGGGAAGACATCGATGGTGTCACCCCGCACCCGGAAGGTGCCGCGCGCAAAATCGGTGTCGTTGCGCTTGTACTGCATCGCCACCAGATGCTTGAGCAGATCGCGCTGCGCCATGCGGTCGCCGGCACGCAGCAGCAGCCGCATCTCGTAGTAATCGTCGGGATTGCCGATGCCGTAGATGCAGGAGACGCTGCCGACGATGACGGTGTCGCGCCGCTCCAGGAGCGACTTGGTGGCCGACAGCCGCATCTGCTCGATATGCTCGTTGATGGCGGAATCCTTCTCGATGAACAGATCCCGCTGCGGCACATAGGCTTCAGGCTGGTAGTAGTCGTAATAGGAGACGAAATACTCGACGGCGTTCTCGGGAAAGAAATCGCGCATCTCGGCATAGAGCTGTGCCGCCAGCGTCTTGTTGGGTGCCAGCACCAGCGCCGGCCGCCCCAGGCGTGCGATGACATTGGCCATCGTATAGGTCTTGCCCGAGCCGGTCACGCCCAGCAGCGTCTGGAAGGACAGACCGTCATTGACCCCTTCGACCAGCGCCTCGATGGCCGCCGGCTGGTCGCCGGCAGGCGGAAAGGGCTGGTGCAGCCGATAGGGACTGCCCTCGAAACAGATCAGCTTGGAATCGGTCGCGGTGTCAGCCATGCTGCTGGCAGTCATTGCCCCTCCGGGCGGACGCTGGGTTGCGTGGGATCGGCCATTTTCTCTGCGATGCCGGCACGAAAAGTCTGAGTTGCCAAAATTTCGGGAAACAACGACCCCTGGCCTGAAGAAGCGCCAAATTTCGTGTTCATGATCAGAATGCCCCGCCGGGCAGAAACGCCCCGCGGTGGGAGCCCGTGCCGTCGACTGTGCCTGGCAGCCCCAGGATGGCTCATGGGCGCCCGGTACCGGCAAGCCGCAACGCAGAAGACGGCATCATAGGGAAAACGACAGTCGGCCATTATGGACCGCCCATCGGGAAAAAACTAGCATTTTCTTCACTCGCCCTGTTGCTTTCGGCTCAGCCCGAGACAGTGCGGCCATCAGCGCCGGACGGTCTGCGACCGCAATGCGAAAAGTGGCTCAAAAAGTACACCCGCACCGCTGTTTTCGGCTGGCTTTTTCGCCGCATCTCGCCTCCTCGCCCTGCCCTCGGCTTCATCGTCCATGGCCAGCACGGCACCGGCGGCGCCCTGGGCTTGGACACAGAGGACGCTCTACGCACGGCGAGCGTGCGATCAGCGCCTGCCGGGACAGGCCGATCAGCAGACAGGAGGATCAGGTGACAGACCGATCAGGACGCGCCGATCCGGGTCGATCCGCTGGCGCAGGCTGTCGAACGACTCAACCGGGTGGCGATGGGCACGGGGTGCGGAAAACCGAGGGGCAGACACGGCGCAGGCATGGCATTTTCCTGAAAGCTCATCGATAATTGCTTGACAAAGTGTCAAAAGACAGGAGTTTCATCCGTGGCAAATTCAGTGTTCGCATCCGTTCCCCTCGCCCCCAGAGACCCGATTCTCGGTATCACCGAGGCCTACAACGCCGATACCCGCT
>JBHADS010000440.1:0-2760 GCA_041855185.1 Lautropia sp.
CACCTGGCTGAACAGCCAGATTGCCGACGGGGCGACGCCGCTGGTGGAGGCGACGCGGGTGGTGGGCGAGTATTTCAAACGGGCAGACCGAAACGGCCCGTGGTCGAGCAAGCCGGGGGTGAATTCATCCGAAGACCCCAAGGATCAGCTGAGCTGCCGTCGCTCCTATCACCTGCTGATGACCGATGGTCTGTACAACTTTTCGGAAGGGTACTCGCCGCCCAAGAGCAGCTTCACGCTGGAGTCGGACAATGCGCCGGGCAAGACTATCACGGGCACGAATCGTGAGGACGGATCGAGCCTCAGCTACACCTACGTGCCGCAGCGGCCCTATGCCAGTGCGACCAGAGGTACCCTGGCCGACTACGCGATGGATTACTGGAAGAACGATCTGCGCATCGATCTTGAAAACGATGTGCCGGTGATCGAGGGCAGTGGCAACGAGGCATTCTGGCAGCACCTGACGATGTATACCCTGTCCTTCGGGGTGAGCGGTTCCAAAAATCTGGACCCGGAGAAGGATCTGGAGGCGCTGAAGAATGGCACCAAGAAATGGCCTGATGTCATCAATGAGTCCTCGCCGGAAACCGTGGACGATCTCTGGCATGCTGCCCTCAACTCGCGTGGCCGTTATCTGAACGTGCAGCAGGGGCGGGATTTCGCCGATCGGGTCAATGCCATTCTGGGTGAGATCAAGGGACGCATCGGCCGTACCGGCGGCATCTCGATTCCGACGCAGTCCCTGGGGACGGAAACCCAGAAATTCATTCCCTCCTTCAATACCAGCGGCATGAGCGGCAGCTTGGATGCCTTCGAGTTGAACAAGAATGGTGTGCAGCTCGGCTTGCAGTGGAGCGCGCCGGACAAGATGCCCGTGCACTCGGCACGCAATATTTTCGTGGGGACGGGCGCGAAGACAGGCACCCGTTCGGCAGCGTTCACATGGAACAATCAGGCGTGGAGCGCCGGCGTGAAGACGCGGCTGCTTGCGGGCTCCGGCCTGCCCGAGGCGCGGGGCAAGGAGCTGGTCGACTGGTTGCGGGGCGATGGCACCGGTGAAGTCGAGGGGGTGCTGGGTTTTCCCAACCGGGACAGAAGGGTCGGCAACGAAGTGAAGGCACCGATCGGGCATATCGTGCATTCGACGCCGACCTATATCGGCGCGGCCATCGATCGCGGCTACGCCGTACTGCCAGCCACGCTGGGGATTGGCAACGTGGCCACGGGGGCTGCGAAATACAAGGCCTACGTGAACGGGAAAGCCGCCAGCGCCACGCGACCGGGTCTGGTGTTCATCGGCAGCAATGATGGCTATCTGCATGCCTTCAATGCTGCAACCGGCGAGGAGACCTATGCCTACGTGCCCTATGCGACGCTGGAGGAGTTCGGTCGCAGCGCAAAGCTCAGTTACAAGGCGCGTTTCCTGATGGATGGTCCGCTGCTGGAAACCGATGTGTTCATGAACGGAAACTGGGCCAACGTCCTGGTCGGCACCAGCGGCGCAGGGCCGCGTGCGGTGTTCGCGCTGGATGTGACTTCGACCAGGAACCTGAACGCACAGACCCTGATGTGGGAGCTGGACGAGGTGAAGGCGCCGGAAATCGGCCATGTGCTGGCCGCGCCCGAAGTCGGTGTGATGCGTGACGGCACCTGGGTGGCGATCTTCGGCAACGGCTATGAAAGCGCATCGAAGCGGGCGCAGCTGGTGATCGTCGATCTGGCCACCGGCGATATCGTCAAGATGTTGGATACCGGTGTCGGAACGACGAGCTCGCCCAACGGCCTGGGCGGTGTCCGGGTGCTGCGTGATGGCAACAACGTGATCACGGGCGCCTACGCCGGCGACCTGCGCGGCAACGTCTGGAAGTTCGATCTGGCCTCGCAGAAGCGGAGCGAGTGGCGTATCTCGTTCAGTGGCAGCCCGCTGTTCACCGCCAGAAGTACAGGGGGGCAGGTGTTGCCGATCACGGCAGCGCCCATGAGCGTGACCCATCTGGGAGGCGGCTCGATGGTGCTGGTGGGCACCGGCAAGCTGTTCGAGACCGGGGATGAAAAGAACACGCAGCAGCAGGCGATCTTCGGCCTCTGGGACAAGGAGCGTCTGAACATGGGCGCCGATGGCGTCTGGAGCTGGCAGGGCGGATCGGTGATCAAGGAGAGTGAAATTCGGGACCGTACCGTCGAGCGCGTGCGTGACAGCGGTGGCAGTTTCGTGTCGATCAAGGGCGCGCTGCTGAACTGGAACAAGGACCGGGGCTGGCGCATTCCGCTGACGATGATCGAGACGCTCAACAGCGCCTACAAGGGGCAGCGCAACATCGTCCAGCCGCAGATGGTGACGGGGCTGGCACTGTTCGAGACGATGACCCCGGTGCTCTCGCGGCAGGACGCCGACAACGCCTGTATGGCGCGGGTTCGCTCGCCGGCCTTCAACGTGCTGGTCGATCCGTTGTCCGGCACGATGGCCGAGAAGGCGCTGATCGACACCGATGGCGACGGCCGCGTCAGCTCCGCCGACAAGGTGGTGGGCGGCTGGCAGGTGGATGACTGGAGCGGCCGCTCGGTGGTGCTCGCCGAGCCGGCCTTGCCGATGTGCCAGGGCAGTGCCTGCACCCAGCAGGCACGCGCCAACAGTTGCCCGCCCAAGACCCTGCGCAGCGCCATCATCAATGCCGATGACGCCACGACCACCTGCGTGCCGCTGCCGGACCCCTCCCGGTGGTGGTGGCGCGAACTGTCGGTGCCGGACAAGACCTATGA
>JBHADS010000441.1:0-5741 GCA_041855185.1 Lautropia sp.
AATGGCGAAGCTGTCGGCGCTGATGCAGGCGGCCGCCGATCACAGCCCGCAGCTGGCCGCCGTCACGCTGCGTGCCGCGCCAATGCTGCGCGGCGAGGCGCAGCCTGCCCCGCAGACGGGGCTCAAAGCCGCGCCAGTGCTGGAGGCGCTGCTGGCGCCATCGGCAGGCACTGACAAGCCGGCGGCATCCCCGGGCGGAACAGGCGAGCCGGCAGCGCCGGTCGCAACGCTGGCTGCAGTCGCCCAGGCGGGCGTCGGTTCTGAGCCGCGAGCGGCCGAGGGCGCGGGGGGCGACGATGAGGGTGCAAGGGGCGTGATGGGCGTGATGGGCTGTCCGCGCTGCAACCCGATGGCCGGCGCGGCCGCGGCCGGGCTTCAGGCCGCCGGTGCCGGTGGTGGCGAAGGGAGAGGCGCTGGCAACGCCACGCTGGGCCGGGCCGTCAGCGTGCGGGCCGCCGCCAACGCGCCCAAGAAAACCGCCACCAAGGCTTCCAAGAAAACGGCTGCCAGACGGAAAACGCGCGGGAAGGCTTCCGGCGAGGTCGAGTCGCTGCTGCTGTTCGAGTTCATCGACGCCAACAACCCGCAGGGCGGGCTGTTCTGATGCGTACCTGACACGCGCGGGCGGCCGCGAGCGGGCGGCTGTCGGGCCGCCGCCTGGCCCCGCCTGGCGCCGGAACGGCTGCCTGAAACGTGGATGCCGGAAAGCCAACAGCCCGCCAGGGCGGGCTGTTGAGTGGAAAGGCGCGGGGGGCCGGCTGCCGGCCCGGCGGTGCTTACTGGGTGATTTCCAGAATCACCATGTGCCGCTCGGCCAGCGGCCAGGTGCGGCCGGCCACGCGCTCGTTGTTGAAGCGGGCGACCACGGTCTCGGGTTCCGCGCTCAGCGATTTCATCCGCGACACCGAGACGCCGGCACCGCGCAGCGGCACACCCGGCAGCGGGCTGGCGCCCGCAAAGGACATGGTGTCGCGGCGCAGGTCGAAGTAACCGCGCGGGCGGCTCATGATCACGATCGCCTTGGCGTCGGGGTCGGCATGGATGATGCGCTGCAGGCGGAAGTTGATGATCTCGCTGCTGCGCGGAATCGGGCTGCGGTAGATGTGGTGCGTCGGGTAGCCGCGGGCGCTGATCACGAACTCGTAGGTCTGCGCGGGATCGGCCTCGAAGCCGCCCCAGCGTCCGGTCTCATCGACGATCTGCGCATGAACCGCCTCGCCGACACGGATGCCGGTGGCCGGATTGACCGGATAGATGTCGATGCGGGCATCCTTGATCGGCAGATTGCTCGGGAAACCGCCGTTCTGACCCTCGACCCCGCTGATCACGCCGCTGAGTTCGGCCACTTTCTCGGGCTGGATCTCGGTGGTCTTGGGCGCCTCGTTGGTGATGAAGCGGTACATCGCCTCGAAGGCAGCCGGAGAATAGGCGGTTTCACGGTGGTCGGCCTTGGGCAGCACCACGTTCTGCGCGCCCTTCAGCTCGGGGCTGCGGGCGTTGATGTTGGTGTTCAGCTGCGGGTTGCCGATCCACTCGCCGGTGGGCCGGGCGAACTTGTCGTTGCCGTCGGAGCGCAGCGTCAGCCACTGGATGCCGGTGGGCACCTCGTTGCCGGCCGCGTCCTTGGGCTTGTTCAACCCCTGCAGGAAGTTGCTCAGCCCCGAGAACTCGCTCTGCTCACGAAAGCCCTTGACGGCCCAGATGCCGTGGCTGGGCGTGCCGCCCAGAATGGCGTGGCTGACATGGGCCTGACCGCCGCCGTTCTGCACGTAGTTGCGGATGGCGTTGCCGCCCCGGCCGGCACCGACCAGGATCACCGGCTGACCATCGTTCTGGGCGCGGATCGCATCGACCTGGGTTTTCAGGTAGGCGGCGAAATCGCCGCTGCTGCTGCGTCCGGCCTGGGGCTGCGTGTCGTCATCACGGGCGAAGGGGTAGGGCAGATCGAGCGTGTGCAGTTTCGAGGCCGGCCAGCCATTGGACTGGAAGCGCCACAGCGTCGTCTGCCAGTTGGCGGCGTTCTCGCCGTTGCCATGAACAAACAGGATCGATGGCCGCGTATCGGCAGGTTCTGACGTGATGGTTGTGCAGCCTGCTGCCAACAGCACGCTGCAGAGCGCGGCCGCTTTCAGGGCTGGAAACATCGGCATCGACACAAGTTTTTCCTCCGGATCGTGATGGGCGCGGCAAACAGCCCATAACCCATTATGATAGACATCCCCAGACGGCCGTGGCTAAAGAGCCCGCCCAGGAAACCATTGGACAAGTCTCTGCAAATCGCTGGCTACACCGGGCCGGATTCGGCGCTTCGGGACGCCCGAAGTCCTGTCGCGGTGGCGGCCAGCCGTTTGCTGCCGGAGCGCGCCGCGTGCAGGGCAGATCGGGCTGCCGGGTGCGGGCGAGCGGGGAGACCTGTCCAGGGTTTTCCCTTGGCTCATCTTGGTAAGATGATACGTTGAGCCCCGATCGTGGCCGAGATTGGGCATGAATGAACCGACAAGCGACCAGTATTAATCGATGATCGATATCCAAGTTTTGCGCAGGGACGCCGCATTTGTGGAAAGCCGTCTCAAAACCCGTGGCTTTGTCTTCGATCGCGCCGCCTACGAGGCGCTCGAAGCCCGGCGCAAGGAACTGCAGACCCGTGCCGAAACGCTGCAGGCGCAGCGCAACGCCACCTCCAAGCAGATCGGCCAGGCCAAGGGCCGAGGTGAGGACACCTCGGCGCTGATGGCCAGCGTCGGGGCGCTGGCGGCCGAGCTGGAGCAGACCTCCGCCGGACTGGCACAGGTGCAGATCGAACTGGATGGCCTGCTGTCGACCCTGCCCAATCTGCCGCATGAATCCGTGCCCGAGGGCAAGAGCGAGGCCGACAACGTCGAGATCCGCCGCTGGGGCGAGCCGAAGGCTTTCGATTTCCCCGTGCGCGACCATCTCGATGTCGGCCAGCCGCTGGGGCTGGACCCGGCCGCAGGCGCCAAGCTCTCCGGCGCGCGCTTCACCGTCATGCGCGGCGGCGTCGCCCGGCTGCACCGCGCACTGGCCCAGTTCATGCTCGACACCCATACCGGCAAGCACGGCTACACCGAGTGCTACACCCCCTATCTGGTCAACGCGTCGGCGCTGTACGGCACCGGCCAGTTGCCCAAGTTCGAGGAAGACCTGTTCCGCGTGCAGAAGATGGGCGATGAAGGCGGCCCCGCCGAGGCGGCCGAGGGCAAGGACGAGCCCGCCGCAAGCGCCACGTCGGCTGCGGCTGCTGGCGGATCGGCCGCCACGACCGCATCTGCCTCGGGCAAAGGGATGGCGGGCGCCGACAACGCCCCGATGTACCTGATTCCGACCAGCGAAGTCTCACTGACCAATCTGGTGGCGGGCGAGATCCTGGCCGGCGAATCGCTGCCGCTGCGCATCACCGCCCACACCCCGTGCTTCCGCTCCGAGGCCGGCTCCTACGGGCGCGACACCCGGGGCATGATCCGTCAGCACCAGTTCGACAAAGTGGAGATGGTGCAGATCACCCGGCCCGAGCAGTCCTATCAGGCGCTGGAAGAGATGGTCGGCCACGCCGAGAACATCCTGCAGGCGCTGGGGCTGCCCTACCGCGTCATCGTGCTGTGCACCGGCGACATGGGCTTCGGCGCCGCCAAGACCTATGACCTCGAAGTCTGGCTGCCGGCTCAGAACACCTACCGCGAAATCTCCTCGGTCTCCAACACCGAAGCCTTCCAGGCCCGCCGGATGCAGGCCCGCTTCCGCCCCGAGGGCGGCGGCAAGGCCAAGCCCGAACTCGTCCACACCCTGAACGGCTCGGGCCTGGCCGTCGGCCGCACCCTCGTCGCCGTGCTCGAAAACTACCAGCAGGCTGATGGCTCGGTGCGCGTGCCCGAGGTGCTGCGCCCCTACATGGGCGGGGTTGAGGTGCTGCACCCCTGAGATCGCCGGTGCTCAGCCCCGGCTCGGCACAAAAAATCTTGCCGGGGGCTGGTGTTTTCCAGAAAACATGGCATAATCTCGGTCTTGACCGCAAGGACACGGAGAGGTGGCAGAGTGGTCGAATGTACCTGACTCGAAATCAGGCGTACCGGTAACGGTACCGTGGGTTCGAATCCCACCCTCTCCGCCAAATCTGAACCCAAGCGCTTGTCCTGCTTGGGTTTTCTTTTATGGCCGTCTTTCTCGTTGCTGCGACGAGAGGCAGTGTTGGTGTCGCACGTGGCAAGTCGGTCATGGGAGAAAAACTTCTTTTCTGAGGGTTTTTCTTTGACTGCTTGCATCTAGATGAGGCATCCTCTCTCAAAGTCACCTTGGTCACATCGACTGTGATGCCTAGGTGTTCGCTCCGCATTGGGGAGTACTTGGTAGGCTGGTTCAGTTACCGTGCTTTGGAGGAACACACATGAAAACGCGGGTTCTTAAAGCCATCCCTGAGGTCTTCTCGTTGCGTGGCAATGATTACAGCCGATTCGTTGTCAAGGGTGGGGCCGCTCGGATGATGTGTGATACATGGGCAGGTGTTGGCGCCCATATGAACCAGGCCGTCACCAAAGTAGGGGCACAGGTGGCGCAAC
Organism: Lautropia sp.; assembly: GCA_041855185.1. Classification (GTDB taxonomy): domain Bacteria; phylum Pseudomonadota; class Gammaproteobacteria; order Burkholderiales; family Burkholderiaceae_E; genus Lautropia. The sequence continues at coordinate 4,572 of JBHADS010000441.1, forward strand.
AGAAAAAGACGTCCAGGAATGTCCACAAGAAGGAAAGCATCTAAGCCTCCTATGGAGGTTGTTGCCAAGCGGCAACAACAGGCGCAACCTGAGAACGACGCTCTTTCTGAAATTGCAGAGCATTCACCCGGTAAGGTTCAGGTTGAGGAGCGCGTACAGCAGCTCGTTCGACATCAGAAATTCGAGGGACCTATCCCTCATCCCGACATCTTTCGAAGATATGGCGAAGTCATTCCAGACGCTCCAGAGCGGATTTTACGAGTGTTTGAGCAAGACTCTGCCCATGCTCGCGAAATCCAAAAAGCGGCACTCGACGCGCAGAAGCGTGATAACAAGCGTGTGCATTGGATGGCATGGAGCCTGATCGCTGGGGGCTATGCTCTGTCGGCGCTGTTCGCTCATTGGAACAAAGACTGGCTTGCCGGGATTATCCTCACGACAACCTTAACCGGGACGATTGCAGGTTTCCTCCAGAACAAGAAAGCAGAAAAAACAGACGAGGACAAATGAGCTTTCTGGTTGCTTGGGTTAGCAGCGCTGCAGCGCGAGCTTCTGATGCATGCCAGGGGCGTCAGCGAACCTATCCGGGGACATACGAGCGTGCGTGATAGAAGATCGTGAGCTTGATCTGATCACGCTGGAACGCCCGACCCGATGTCAATCAGATGAGCGTGCGCAGCGCGGCGGTTTCGCGGTCGCCGGTGTTCGGCGTGCCGGTCGGCTCGATCAGCAGCAGATGCGCTTCCTTGCGCGCGAATGGGCAGTGTTCGACCCCTTTGGGAACGACGAACATCTCGCCGGATTTCAGTGTCACCACGCGGTCCCGGAGCCTGATGTCGATCTCTCCATGCAGGACGAGAAAGAAGTCGTCCGTGTCGGGATGGGAGTGCCACTTGAACTCGCCTTCCACATTGAGGCCCGAAGGGCGAGCCCAATAGAAGGCCGATGCCCTGGGGATGTCCCCGAGGCCGGGGGCGGCTGCGTCTGGCGCGTCTGCCGGCCGTTGTGGTTTACCATGCGATCTGAGTGGATCGCCATGGTGTGGGGCCGTTGCTGGCTGCATGCTGTGGCCCTTCGGTGGCATGCCGTGCGCCGTGTGGGTGCCTTTGCCATTCCCGGTATGTTCAACCTGCTTGGAAGGTGCGACATCGGGTGATGCTGCCCGAGCGT
>JBHADS010000442.1:0-3465 GCA_041855185.1 Lautropia sp.
AGGCGCTCGCGGAACAGCTCCCGGACCGAGCGGTCGATAGCATGGCGCAGGCGCTTCGGCTTGCCGCGCGCCATCGCCAGCGCCATGTTCTCCTCGATCGTCAGCGCCTCGCAGGTGCCGGCCATCGGATCCTGGAAGACCCGTGCGACCTTGCTGGCCCGCTGCCAAGCCGAGCGCCCGCGCACATCCTCGCCATCGATTTCGATCCTACCCTCGTCGGGCTGCAGATCGCCCGAGATCACGTTCAGGAAGGTGGATTTTCCGGCACCGTTGGAGCCGATCACCGACACGAACTCACCGGCCGGAATCGAGACACTCAGCCCGCGCAGCACCCGGTTCTCGATCGGTGTGCCGGCATTGAACGTCACCCGCAGATCTTCGGCTTTCAGCATCTCAGCCTCCCCCCGTGCTTCGGCGTGCGGTCTTGCGCTTGCCCAGCATGCGCGGAATCACCAGGGCCGCCGCCACCAGAATCGCCGTCACCATGTTCAGATCCTGAGCCTGCAGACCGATGAAATCGCTGTTGAGTGCAATGGCGATCACCACCCGATAGACCACGGCGCCGAGCAGCACCGCAAAAGTGGTCCAGAACATGCTGCGTGCGGGCAGCACCCCTTCGCCCAGGATGACGGCAGCCAGCCCGATGACGATGGTGCCGATGCCCATCGAGATGTCGGAGCCGCCCTGGCTCTGGGCAAACAGGGCACCGGCCAGCGCAACCAGCGCGTTGGAGATCGCCATGCCCAGCAGCACGGCCCAGCCGGTATTGACCCCCTGGGCGCGCGCCATCCGGGCGTTGGCGCCCGTGGCCCGCAGCGCCAGCCCCAGCTCCGAGGCGAAGAAGCGGTCGATGGCCCATTTGATCAGCCCCACCAGCACGAGCAGCGCCAGCGGCCGCTCGATATAGTCGGGCAGCACGTTGGGCAGCACCGTGAAGACGGTCGGCTCGGTGATCAGCGGCACATTGGGGCCGCCCATCACCCGCAGATTGATCGAATAGAGAGCGATCATCACCAGGATGCCCGCCAGCAGATCCATGATCTTGAGCCGGACATTGATGTAGCCGGACAGCAGACCGGCTACAGCGCCTGCCGCCGCCGCCGCCACGGTGGAGACGAAGGCATCATGACCAGTGGCGATCAGGATGGCTGCGACAGCTCCGCCCAGCGGGAAAGATCCGTCGACCGTCAGATCCGGGAAATTGAGCACCCGAAAGGTGATGAAGACGCCAAGGGCAACCAGGCTGAAGATCAGGCCGATCTCCAGCGCGCCCCACAGGGTATATAGAGACACCTCAGCGACCCACGATTTCGGTTGCTTCGCTCAGCAGCTGCTGCGACAGTTCGACGCCTTGCTTGCGCGCGGCATCGACATTCAGGATCAGCTCCAGGTTTTCACTGGTCTGACTGGGCAGATCAGCCGGGTCATCGCCACGCAGGATCGAGACCACCTGATCGGCAGCTTGCCGGCCCAAGTTGCGGTAGTTGACGCTGAGCGCCGCCACGGCGCCACGGCGTGCACTGTCGCTGTCGGATGCGATCAACGGCAGTTTGGCATCAGCACCAACTTTCACCAGCGCCTCATAAGCCGCCACCACGTTGTTGTCGGTGTTGCTGTAGATCGCATCGACCTTGCCCACGAGTCGGCGTGCTGCCTGGCCGACATCGACCGAACGTGGCGCCGCCACTTCGACCAGTTCGATCCCCTGCTTGCCGAGCGCTTCCTTCATCTCGCGCACCGCCACCACCGAGTTGGCTTCACTCGGGCTGTAGACCATGCCGATCCGCTTGGCCTTGGGCACCACCTTGCGGATCAGATCGACCTGACGCTCGGGCAGCAGACGATCAGAAACTCCCGTCACATTGGAACCCGAGGGACCCATTGTCTTGACCAGCTGGGCAGCGACCGGATCGGTAACGGCGCCGTAAACGACCGGAATCTGCTTGGTGGCCGAGACCACGGCCTGCGCGGCCGGGGTGCTGATCGCCACGATCACATCGGGCTTGTCACCCACGAACTTGCGCGCAATCTGCGCGGCGGTGCCGGTGTTGCCCTGAGCGCTCTGGAACGTCCATTTCAGGTTCTTGCCAGGCTCGTAGCCCTTCTCTTTGAGTACGGTCAGCACCCCGTCGCGGAATGCATCCAAAGACGGATGATCGACGATGGTCACGACGGAGACGGCCTTGGTCTGCGCCACGGCCAGGGGCGCCAGACACAGACCGGCGGTCAACAGGGCTGCACCCGTCAACTGAGCCAGGAAAGGACGACGCGCCAGCGTATTTCCAGCATTCATGGGATTCGAGCCTCCTCAGCAATTCTTCAGCGCGTTGCATTATAGAGGCATGAGGCTGGCTTGAATCGTGATGCCGTACAGTAGCTTGCCGACGGCCATTTGCCAGTCGGCAGGCATTGTCGCTATAGTCGCCCGGTTGCCAGCGGCCAGGCAAGGCCCGGTGCCGACACACAGGAAAAAGAGAAGCGATGGACTATATTCTGGTGACGCTGGCCTCGTTCATGGCCGGCACGGTCGACGCCATCGTCGGTGGCGGTGGCCTGATCCTGGTGCCGGCACTGTTCGCCATCTTCCCGAATGCCGCGCCCGCAACCCTGTTCGGCACCAACAAGAGCGCCTCGATCTGGGGCACCGGGCTGGCAGCAGCACAGTATGCCCGGCGGATGCGGCTGTGCTGGGAGGTTCTGCTGCCGGCCATCGTCTGCGCCTTCCTCGGCAGCCTGGCCGGTGCCTGGACCGTCACCCTGATCGATCCGGGCTTCCTGCGCCGGCTGCTGCCCTTCGTGCTGCTGGCGGTACTGATCTACACCCTGCGCAAGAAGGATCTCGGCCAGCAATCCAGCTCGCATCTCAGCCGCCGCGTCGAAGCCGTACTGATGAGCGTCATCGGCCTTGTGATCGGCTTCTATGATGGCTTCTTCGGCCCCGGCACCGGCAGCTTCTTCGTCTTTCTGTTCGTCCGCCTGCTGGGCCACGATTTCCTGCAGGCATCGGCCAACGCCAAGTTCCTGAACGTCGCCACCAACCTGTCGGCCATCGGGCTGTTCGCCTTCAAGGGCCACGTCTGGTGGCAATTGGGCATCGCCATGGCCATCGCCAACATGGCAGGCAGCCTGATCGGCACCCGCCTGGCCCTGAAGCATGGCGTCGGCTTCGTCCGCCACGTCTTCATCGTCGTGGTCGGCGCGCTGATCATCAAGACCGGCTACGACGCGCTGCAGCTCTGACGAGCGAGCCGCAGCCCTCACACCCCCAACTGCCGGGCCACGGCGCCGGCCCAGGCATCGGCCGGCAACCGAAAGCGTTTTTTCAGCAGCGCCGCGCGTTCATCCAGCTGCTCACGGCTGACCCGCAGCGGCGGCCCCTTCAGTGCCAGCAGCACCAGATTGCCCTCGTCCTGGGGGTCGAGCAGCAGCACCTGCGGAAACAGCGTGCGGATGCGGCGTTCGCTG
>JBHADS010000443.1:0-12267 GCA_041855185.1 Lautropia sp.
CGTGCTGCCTATCAGGCCGTCATCCAGCGGCTGCTGGATCAGGGCGCCCAGGGCATCATCCTGGGCTGCACCGAGATCGGCCTGCTGATCCAGCCCGAACACGCGCCCGTGCCCCTGTTAGACACCGCTCGCCTGCATGCGGAACATGCGGCGGCGTGGGCGCTGAGCGACGAGGGGTAGGGGCGCAGAAGGTCCGGCGCAGGCAATGCCCGGATGCAATTACAGATAGTCCACCGGCAGTGCCAGCAGATCCTCTGCCAGCCAGAGCTTTTGCGGATACTGGTTGATCAGCGTGCCGCGTTCGACACGGATGTCATCCGGGGGCAATTGGCTGCGGAGCGCCGTCATGGCAGCACCCATTTTTCGGGTGGGGGTGGCGGTGGTCTTGATTTCCACGGGGTAGAGCGAGCGCCCGTGTTCGATCAGCAGGTCGATTTCTTTCTGATTGGTGTCGCGGTAGAAGTAGAGCGGTGGTTCCAGCCCCTGGTTGTAGAAGGATTTGATGATTTCGCTGATGACGAAGCTCTCGAAGAACTGCCCGCTTCTGGCGCCCTGGCGAATCGTATCCGGCGTCAACCATTTGGTCAGCCAAGCCATCAGTCCGGTGTCCAGCATGTAGACCTTGGGGGTTTTGATTGCGCGCTTCAGGTGGTTGTTGCGGTAGGGAGGCAGCAGGTAGATGAGACCGGATGCCTGAAGGACGGCGACCCAGCGCTTGATGGTATCCATCGAAACGCCCACGTCCTGTGCGACGCTGCTGTAGTTGAGCAGTTCTCCGCTGCGCGCTGCAATGGCGGCCATGAAACGGGTGAAGTCACTCGTGCTGCCGATGTTGGCCAGCTGCCGCACGTCCCGTTCGATGTAGGTCGCTACATAGGAGGCGTAATAGATCTGCCAGTCGACTTCCTGCTGATACAGCCGTGGCATGTAGCCACGATGGATGATCGGCCAGATGTCGGAATAATTTGGGAGGGCAGCCTCCCGTCGCGCCAGGTAGGCATCGTCCGGGATGAAGGCATCGCTGAGGCCAACCCCGTGAATCTCGTGCAGCGACAGGCCGGAGAGTCTCAGGACGGCCACGCGGCCGGCCAGGCTTTCGCTGACATTTCGCATCAAGGCGAAGGCTTGCGAGCCGGAGAGCAGGAACAGACCGTTCCGTTGCTGGCGGTCGATCGCCAGTTTCAGGGACGAGAACAGTTGTGGAACATATTGCACCTCGTCCAGCAGCAGCTGCCCGGGGTGATTCAACATGAACAGCGTGGGGTCTTCGGCGGCCAGATCGCGCAGCAGCGGGTCATCGAAGCTGATGTACCGATAGTCGGGGGCGATATGCTGCAGCAGCGTGGATTTGCCCACCTGCCGGGGGCCAGTGATCAGCAGCGCGGGAAACTGAGCCTTCAGGCGCTCAAGCAAGGGCTGGATCTGACGATCGATGTACTTCATGGACAAAACCCAGTTCAATTCACGATCCGATCGTAGATTGAACTGGGTATTCAGTCAAAGCGCCGGCGCCGGGATGTCGGGCCGGCACCGGTATGGGGACGGCGGGCCGGCTGCAGCACGTGGGCTGCAGCTGCGGCCGCGAGGGGATCAGACCCCGCCCAGGGCGTTGGCGTAGCCGGCGTCCACGTAGGTGATGTTGCCGGTGATGCCGGAGGCCAGATCCGACAGCAGGAAGGCGGCGGCGCCACCGACTTCCTCGATGGTGACGTTGCGGCGCAGCGGGGCTGCGGCTTCGACGGCCGACAGGATGCTGGAGAAGCCCTTGATGCCGGCGGCGGCCAGGGTCTTGATCGGGCCGGCCGAGATGCCGTTGACGCGGATGCCTTTGGGACCGACGGATTCGGCCAGGTAGCGGACGCTGGCTTCGAGCGAGGCTTTGGCGACGCCCATGGTGTTGTAGTTGGGCACGGCCCGGACGGCGCCCAGGTAGCTGAGGGTGACGATGGCGCCGTTGCGGCCTTCCATCATCGGCAGGGCGGCGCGGGTCAGGCCGACCAGGCTGTAGGCCGAGATGTCGTGGGCCAGGCGGAAGTTCTCGCGGGTGCAGCCTTCGAGGAAGTCGCCGGCGATGGCTTCGCGGGGGGCGAAGGCGATGGCGTGCACCAGGCCGTCGAATTTGTCCCAGTGCTGTCCCAGGTCGGCCATCAGGGCCTCGATCTGGGCGTCGTCGCTGACATCGCAGGGGAAGACCAGTTGCGAGTCGAATTCGGCCGCCATTTCGGTGATCCGATCCTTGAAGCGGTCACTCTGGTAGGTGAAGGCCAGTTCGGCGCCCTGGGCGCGGCATTGCTTGGCGATTCCGTAGGCGATCGACCGATTGGACAGCAGACCCAGGATCAGGATCCGTTTGCCCGCCAAAAAACCTGCTTGCATCGTGTAACCTCGTGGCAAAAAAGAACGGGGCCATTGTCGCACGGGCTGAGCGTCCTACAATGCGTGCTCATGCTTCTGATGCCGATGAAACCGTCTTTTCTTGCCCGTATCCGGGCCCGCAGCCGCTTCTGGTGTGCTGCCCTGAGCCTGGGCGTTGCGCTGGGGGCAACGCCTGCCGCGTCCTCCTGGGCGGCGCATGGCATGGCCTGGGGCGGTCTGCCCCGCTATTCCGCCGAGTTCAGGCACTTCGATTATGTGAATCCGCATGCGCCCAAGGCGGGGCTGGTCAGCCTGGCGGGCTTCGGTTCCTTCGACAAGCTCAATCCCTTCACGCTGCGGGGCATTTCGGCGGCCGGGCTCGGAACGCTGATGTTCGAGTCGCTGGGCGTGGCGAGCTGGGACGAGCCTTTCAGCATCTACGGTCTGCTGGCCGAGGACATGGTGCTGGCCCCTGATGCGCTGTCGATTCTGTTCAAGCTGCGCCCACAGGCGCGCTTCAGCAACGGCGATCCGGTGCTGGCCGAGGACGTGAAGCACTCCTTCGAGCAGATCACCGGGCCGAAGGCGCACCCGCTCTATCGGCATTATTTCGGGGATGTCGAGCGGGTCGAGGTGCTCGATGCGCGGATCGTGCGTTTCGTGTTCAAGCGGCGCAATCCCGAGCTGCACCTGATTCTGGCCAAGGATCTGCCGGTCTTCTCGCGCAAATGGGGCGGGGGCAAGCCCTTCGATCAGATCGTGCAGGACCCGCCGATCACCAGCGGCCCCTATCTGGTCGATGGCATCGATTTCGGTCGGCGCATCAGCTACAAGCGGCGCGACGACTACTGGGCCGACGAGCTGCCGGCACGGCGCGGCATGTTCAATTTCAATCGCGTTACCTACAAGTATTTCAAGGACGAGACAGCACGGCTCGAAGGCTTCAAGGCCGGGGAGTTCGACTGGCTCTTTGAAAACTCGGCGCGCAACTGGGCGCGCGGCCACGTCGGGGCGCGCTATCGCAGCGGCGAGCTGGTGCAGCGCAGCTTCCCGCATTCCAACGTCAGCGGGATGCAGGGCATGGCGCTCAATCAGCGGCGGGCGCTGTTCAAGGATGTGCGGGTACGGCGCGCGCTGGCGCTGGCCTTCGATTTCGACTGGCTGAACCGGCAGGTGTTCTACGGGCAGTATTCGCGCACGCGCAGCTATTTTTCCAACAGCACGATGGCGGCCAGCGGGGTGCCCGATGCCGAGGAGCGCGCCTTTCTCGAAAGCCTGAAGGCGCCGCTGGAGCCGACGGTGTTCGGCCAGGTGCCCGAGCTGCCGGCCTCGGCCGATGCCGCGAGCCTGCGCGACAATCTGAAGACCGCCCAGCGACTGCTGGAGGAGGCGGGCTGGCGGGTGGACAGCGACGGTCAGCTGCGCAATGTCCAGGGTCGGCGCTTCGAGTTCGAGATTCTCAGTTATTCGCAGACGCTGGAGCGGATCTCCTCGCCCTGGGTGCACAATCTGGCGCGCCTGGGCATCCAGGTCCGTCAGCGCACCGTCGATCCGGCGCTCTACCAGAAGCGGCTCGATACCTTCGATTTCGATGCGACGACCGCCGTCTATGCGATGAGCAGCACGCCGGGCAATGAGTTGCGGATGATGCTGGGCTCGGCCGCGGTCGACCAGCAGCGCTCGGGCAATTATGCGGGGATCGCCGATCCGGCCGTCGACGAGATCATCGAGCGGATCGTGTCCTCGGAGAGCCGCGAGGCGCTGCAGGTGGCAGCCCGCGCGCTGGACCGGGTGCTGCGCCACGGCTGGTATCTGGTGCCGCAGTATCACATCAGCAGCCACCGGGTCGCCTTCGATTACCGGCTGCGCTATCCGTCGGTGCTGCCGCTGTTCTACGATGCGCAGGAGTGGATGCTGCAGACCTGGTGGTTCGATGGCGGGGCCACGCCGGTGCCGCCGTCCGCGCAGCCCGCGCACCCGCCGGCGCTCTCAGCACCGGCCGAGCAGGGGGCGTCCACCGCATCCAGCGAGGAGCATCAGCCATGACTGCCTACATTCTTCGTCGTTTGCTGCTGATGGTGCCCACGCTGCTGGGCATTCTGCTGGTCAGTTTCATCGTCATCCAGTTCGTGCCCGGCGGGCCGGTCGAGCAGATGGTGCAGGAGCTGCAGGGCGCCGGCGCCGGGGGGGAAGTCGGCGCCGCCAGCAGTGGCTACCGGGGCCGTCAGGGGGTCGATCCCGAGCAGATCGAGGAGATCAAGGCGCTCTACGGCTTCGACAAGCCGGCGCCGGTGCGCTTCCTCGAGATGGTCGGCCGGTATCTGAGCTTCGATCTGGGCACCAGCTATCGCTATCAGAAATCGGTCTGGTCGCTGATCGTCGAGAAGCTGCCGGTCTCGATGAGTCTGGGGCTGTGGAGCTTTCTGATCGTCTATCTGGTGTCGATCCCGCTGGGGATCGCCAAGGCGGTGCGCGAAGGCAGCCGTTTCGATCTGTGGACCACCACGGCGGTGCTGATCGCCTACGCCATTCCGGGCTTCGTGCTGGGGGTCGCGCTGCTGGTGCTGTTCGGCGGCGGCTCCTTCCTGTCGTGGTTTCCGCTGCGCGGGCTGACCTCGGATGACTGGGAGTCGCTGAGCCTGTTCGGCAAGGTGATGGATTATTTCTGGCACCTGGTGCTGCCGCTGACCTGTCTGGTGGCGGGCAGCTTCGCTGTCACCACGCTGCTGACCAAGAACGTGATGCTCGAGGAGATCCGCCGCAATTATGTGGTGACGGCCCGGGCCAAGGGGCTGAGCGAGCAGCGGGTGCTGTACCGGCACGTGCTGCGCAATGCGCTGATTCCGCTGGTGACGGGTTTTCCGGCCGCCTTCATCGGTGCCTTCTTCACCGGCTCGCTGCTGATCGAGACCCTGTTCTCGCTCGACGGGCTGGGGCTCCTGTCCTACGAGGCGGTGATCAAGCGCGATTATCCGGTGGTGCTGGGGATGCTCTATCTGTTCTCGTTGATCGGGCTGCTGACGCGGCTGATCACCGACGTGGCCTACACCTGGGTCGATCCCCGGGTGAAGTTCTCGGATCATGGACGCTGAGGCGGGGAGGCGCACGATGTCATCGACGACGATAGCTGCCGCCTCGACGGCCGACAGGACGGCGGGCTCGGCCCCGCAGCCGGGCGGGGCCACCTCTACCTCCACGGTTCCGGTGCTGGAGCGGCCGCAGCCGCCGCGCTCGGCCACCCCGGCGCAGCGGGCCTGGCAGCGTTTCCGCCGCCATCGCCGGGGCTACTGGAGCCTGTGGATCTTCGGTCTGCTCTTCGTGGCCTCGCTGTTTGCCGGGCTGCTGTCCAACGACCGGCCGCTGATGGTGCGCTACGAGGGCAACTGGTATGTGCCGCTGCTGCACGAGTATCCGGAAACCACGTTCGGGGGCGATTTCCACGCGCCGACCGACTATCACGATCCCTTCATCCAGGGGCAGTTCGACAAGCCGGGCAACTGGGCGCTGTGGCCCTTCAACCGCTACGACTTCGATACGCTGAACTACTATGCGGCCTATCCGAATCCGGGGCCGCCCTCGGCCGAGAACCTGCTCGGCACCGATGACCGCGGCCGCGATGTGTTCGCGCGGCTGCTCTATGGTTTCCGGCTGTCGGTGCTGTTCGGGCTGGGGCTGACGGCCATCGGGCTGGCGATCGGCATTCTGATGGGGGCGATCCAGGGCTATTTTGCCGGCCGCATCGATCTGACGCTGCAGCGGCTGATCGAGATCTGGTCGGCGATCCCGGAGCTGTACCTGCTGCTGATCCTGGCCTCGATGTTCGAACCGAGCGTCTGGATTCTGCTGTTCATCCTGTCGCTGTTCGGCTGGATGGGGCTGTCGGACTATGTGCGCGCCGAGTTCCTGCGCAATCGTCAGCTCGAATATGTGCAGGCGGCCAAGGCTTTGGGGGTGCCGGCGCGCACCATTATCATCCGCCATATCCTGCCCAATTCGCTCACCTCGGTGATCGCCTTCCTGCCGTTCCGGATGAGCGCGGCGATCGTGGCGCTGACCAGTCTGGATTTTCTGGGGCTGGGCGTGTCGGCCTCCAGCCCCAGTCTGGGCGAGCTGCTGGCGCAGGGCAAAGCCAATCTGGATGCCTGGTGGATTTCCTTGCCGACCTTCACGGTGCTGGTCGGTACCCTGATGCTGTTGATTTTCATTGGAGAGGCGCTGCGTGACGCACTCGATCCCCGCAAGCGCTGATGCAGGCGGACCGCTGCTGCAGGTCCGCGAGCTGAACATCGGCTTTGCCGACGCGGCAGATGCCGAGCACCTTCAGCTGGTTGTCAGCGATGTCAGTTTCAACGTGGGCCGTGGCGAGCGCGTCGCGCTGGTCGGCGAGTCCGGGTCGGGCAAGACGCTCACCGCCCACGCCATCATGCGGCTGACCGGATCGGCCCAGTATGGGGGCGCCATCGACTTCGACGGCCAGGACGTGCTGCGCGCCTCCGAGGCCGAGCTGCGCCAGTTGCGGGGCCAGCAGATCGGCATGATCTTTCAGGAGCCGATGTCGGCGCTGAACCCGCTCTATACCATCGGCGACCAGATTGCCGAGGTGATGGAGCAGCACGAGGGGCTGACCCGCGCACAGGCGCTGACCCGGGCCATCGAACTGCTGAAGCTGACCCGCATCAGCGAGCCCGAGCGACGAGCCTCGGCCTTCCCGCATCAGCTCTCGGGCGGCCAGCGCCAACGGGCGCTGATCGCGATGGCGCTGGCTTGCAAGCCGCGGCTGCTGATTGCCGACGAGCCGACCACGGCGCTGGACGTGACGGTGCAGGCCAGCATCATGAAGCTGCTGGCCGAGCTGCAGGCCGAGTTCGGCATGGCGGTGCTGCTGATCAGCCATGATCTGCCCCTGGTGCGCGCCTTTGCCGAGCGCGTGGTGGTGATGCGCCACGGCCGTGTGGTCGAGCAGGGTACGGTGGCCGATGTCTTCGATGCCCCGGTCGATGCCTATACCCGGCAGTTGCTGGCCGCGCATCCGCAGCGGATGGTGCGTCCCGAAGCCGAGGTGCTGGACGAAGCGCTGTCGGGCGGCGATGCGGCCGCCGCGGCAGTCGGTGCAGGCGGGCTGGCCGGCGCTGCCGGGGATTCATCCGCAGCGACGGAGGCGGGGGCCGGGCTGCCCGCCACCGCCGAGCCTGGCCGCCCGGCCGCCACGCAGCTGGCACTGGTGGCCCGCGACGTGGGCTGCACCTTCGTCAGTGCCAAGGGCTGGTTCTCCAAGCACCGTTTCCAGGCGCTGAAGAACATCAGCCTGTCGCTGCCGGTGGGCACCACGCTGGGCGTCGTCGGAGAGTCCGGCTCGGGCAAGACCACGCTGGCGCTGGCCCTGATCCGGCTGGCGGCCGGCGAAACCCGGGGCGAGATCGAGATCAACGGCCGTCGGATCGACACGCTGTCCGAGCGCGATCTGCGCAGCCAGCGCATCGGCTTCCAGATGGTGTTCCAGGACCCGTTCAACTCGCTGTCGCCCCGGATGAGCATCGCGCAGATCGTCGGCGAGGGTCTGCACCTGCATCATCCGCACATGACGCCTTCCGAGCACCGGATGACCGTGCTGGCGGCGCTGCAGGACGTTGGACTGGACGCCAATCAGGTGTTGCACCGCTACCCGCACGAGCTGTCGGGCGGCCAGCGCCAGCGCGTCGCCATCGCGCGGGCGCTGGTGCTCAAGCCCAAGCTGCTGGTGCTGGATGAGCCGACCTCGGCGCTGGATCTGACGGTGCAGCTGCAGGTGCTGAAGCTGCTGGTGGGTTTGCAGAACAAGTATGGCCTCAGCTATCTGCTGATCACCCACGACATGGGCGTGATCCGCGCGATGGCGCACCGGCTGCTGGTGATGAAGGACGGCGAAGTGGTCGAGCAGGGACGGGTCGAGGATGTGTTCCTGGCCCCGGCCTCGGCCTATACCCAGGAGCTGCTGGCGGCCTCGGCCTGGCGCGAGGCGATCTGACCGTCGGTCGTGTACCAGTAGTGCTCAGGGCAGCTGTCCATGTGCGGCGGCGTAGAGTATGGGCAGGATATCCTGGGTGCGGCCGGTCTCCTCGATGTTGTGCTTGATCCAGTGATCGGCGGTCTCGCGCGAGAAGACCATCGGGCCAAGCGTGCGGTTCATCAGCGAGCCGATCAGCGGCACATCGAAATCGACGGCTGTTTCGGCATAGAAGCTTACGCCGCCGGGCACGGGGGCATAGCGGAGGGTGATGCGGCCTGCCGGGCGGTCGCCCGGTCCCATGATGTTGAAGGTGAATTCGCTTTCATTCAGCACGGTCGTGTGCATGACCTGATGGATGCGTTCCCGGTAATCGTTGAACTGTTCGTCGATGCGTGACAAGGCCCCAACCCGAAAGCCCTTGTTGCGGGTGCCATCCGGTGCATCGGTGAGGGGGGTGATGCGGATGTGGTCGCGGTGATGCCAGAGGTGATAGTTCAGCACCTCCGGGCCGCTGAAATCCACCCCGTTCCAGGTCGTGCTGCCTGCCAGATTTTCAAACCACCACTTCAGCATGGCCGGTGTGACGCCGGCAATGTCGTCATGTTCGATCTGCACCAGCAAGGCGCCACGGCTGTCGACGGAGACGTTGGTCCATTTGGCCGATGACTCGGGCTTGAAGTCAAGCTTGCCGGCACGCTGAAGCACCTGTCTGGCTTGCAGTCGCTGGGCACGCAGGGCGTCATTGACTTCGATCATCGGTTCTTCTTTCATTTCTTTCATGTGTGCTTCCTTGATGGGGGAAGAGTCCGCAGGGTGCGGCCGGAAGGCTCGATGCTCCGGATCATCCGAGCTTGCTCGGGCAGGATAGGCCCCGGAGAGATGTGCCTCGGATAGAAGACGGAGACGCATCGATTGGATGAATCAATCATACTCTACGATCGTAGAGGATTTGCTGCCATGACCAGAAAGAATTCGACAGATGCCGGGGCGCGGCGCCGGGCGATCGCTCAGGCGGCGCTGGAAGTGCTGGCCGAGCAGGGAGCCCATTGCCTGACACATCGTGGTGTGGATCGACATCTCGGGCTGCCAGCCGGCTCCACTTCCTATTACTTCAACACTCGGGCATTGCTGCTGATGGCAGCGGCCGACGCGCTGGCCGAGGCCGACAGACAGGATGTGCTCGCACTCGGCGAAGGCTCGGATATCGACGCCTTGTTCGCCATCTGGGCCGCACCGCGCGCCCGTGGGCGCCTGCTGGCACGCCTGGAACTGTTTCTGGAAGCCGCCCGCAATCCGGTGTTTCGAGCGCACATGGCCGCGCATCGGGCGTTTTTTCAGAGCACTGCCGAGGCCATCATGGCGCGACGGGGCGTAAAAGATCCACAGGCGGCAGCTCTGGCAGAGATTGCCCGGTTTGAAGGGGAGCTGCTGCGGGTTGCGGTGTTTGGCGAGCTGCTGGACTGAGTCCCGGCACAGCACCTGTCTTCTGGACAGGCTTCGACTGCAGCAGCCGCGGCAGCAGAGGTGCAGCCGCCTTGCACGCCCGTTTCCCGGTCTGAGGGATGTGATCCAGGACGCAGGGGTATCCCAGATGCAGGACGCTCATCCGGGCTGATCATCCGCCAATCGTGTCGCCGGCGGGGGCAGAGGCGGCTGTGCAAGGATGGATATTTTTCTGAGCTTGTGCTGGAGATCTCATGCCGGAAAGCGTCCGTGCCACGACTGCCGCTCATGCGGGCAGTCCGTCTGTCCGCAGTGGTGAGGGAGTCGATCGCAAGCGTCTTGCCTGGCAGGCGGGCGCCATTGTGTCGTTGCCTGCGGTGGTCTGGCCTTTCGCGGAAGTAGAGTGGGAGCTGCTGGTTCTCTATCTGCTGATACTGCCTATTTTGCTCTATGTAGCTTGGCGCTTCCATCGGTTCGAACCGCAGCAGATCATCGAGCGCGGAAACGGCCGGACTGGGGCTGATGGGCATGGGTTCATCGTGCTGATCTTTGTGGGCATCAGCGCATTCGGCGTCTATCGCGCTCAGGCCGAAGACAGTCTGAGCAGGCCGCCGGAAAGTGCGCTGCAGGTGAGTGGGCTGATCCCCGCCGATCACGTGATCGTTGGCAAGGGACGTTCCGCCAAGCGGTATCTGAAAATCGACGATGTGCTGCTGAGTTGCCACAACCTCTACATTGATGATTGTCCGCAGATCCGCCGCCATGCGGGCCGGCAGGCCGATATCCGCTATCAGCGCAATCATCGGCATCTCAATGTCGTCTACGAGGTGTATGTCGATGGGCACCCGCTGCGACAGTATGCTGAGCAGCATGCTTTCTATCTGGCTGAACGGCAGCGCAAGACCCGGCAGCTGCTGGTGGTGCTGCTGACGCTGGGCCTGCCGCAGCTCTGGCTGTGGCAACGCGTCCGTCGGATGTTCCGTGAGGCGTCGGTGGCAGCAGGCGATAGCCCTCCGCGCTGAGCCGGGCCGTCGGGGCACATCGAGGCGCGCCTCGTCGGGATAGGGGGCATCGAAAGGGGCGCATCGCTGGTGCTGGCCCGGCACGCCAGGTCTGTGTGCGGGGTCTGCGCGCGGGGTATGTGCGGCGTCTGTGCAGGCAGGGGCGGGCGGCACATTCTGCGCCAGTGTCGTCGCGGCTTCGGCCTCGATCCGGGGTTGGGAGGCGCTGGGTGTATAGTCGAGCCGTCGATCATCCAGCCGGATCTGGGGAGGGACCATGCACGACGAGGGGACAGCGGGTGGAATCGTGGATTTCGCCATCATCGGTGCCGGCATGGCCGGTGCTTCGGTCGCGTATCGACTGGCCGGCACGGGAGCCTCCGTGTGCGTGCTCGAACGTGAAGCGCAACCGGGCTATCACGCCACCGGCCGCTCGGCGGCAATGTTCATGGAAAGCTATGGCACGGCCCATACCCGGGCGCTGACGCTGGCGAGCCGTGCCTTCTTCGAGGCACCGCCGGTGGGGTTTGCGGATCAACCGGTCCTTTCGGCGCGGGGCGTGCTCTACGTGGCCCAGGCCGGGCAGGAGGCGCTGCTGGAAGCGGCCCGGCAGGCTTATGCCGAGCAGGGGCTGGCCATCCGGCAACTGGATGCCGCCGAGGCGCTGGCGCGTGTGCCCTGCCTGCGGCCCGACACGCTGATCGGTGCGTTGCTGGACGAGGCGGCTGCCGACATGGACGTGGATGCCTTGCATCAGGGCTATATCAAGGGGGCGAAGCATTCAGGGGCTGAATTTCTGTGCGGCGCGGAGCTGAGCCGGGCACAGCGCAGCGAGGGGTGCTGGACGCTGGCGCTGGCCGATGGCCGCAGTCTGCGGGCGCGTGTGCTGGTCGATGCCGCCGGCGCCTGGGCCGACCCGGTGGCGGCGCTCTGCGGGGTGAAGCCGCTGGGTCTCGTGCCCAAGCGCCGTTCGGCTTTCCTGTTCGCGCCACCGGCAGGCACCGACGTGCGCGGCTGGCCGGTGGTGCTGGGGGTGGACGAGGGCTATTACTTCAAGCCCGATGCGGGTGTGCTGCTCGGCTCGCCCGCCAATGCCGATCCGGTCGAGCCGCACGATGTGGTGGCGGAAGAACTGGATGTGGCGATCGGCATCCACCGGATCATGGAGGCGACCACGCTCGAGATCCGCCGGCCGAGTCACACCTGGGCCGGGCTGCGCACCTTTGCGCCGGATGGCGAACTGGTGATCGGCTGGGACCGGGCGGTGGAGGGTTTCTTCTGGCTGGCCGGCCAGGGCGGCTATGGCATCCAGACGGCGGCAGGCGCCTCCGAGCTGGCGGCTGCGCTGCTGCTCGATCAGCCGCTGTCGCCGCAGCTGCGCCGCTTCGGCGTCTCGCCGGCCGTGGTGGACCCGGCACGGTTCGGCCACTGAAAGCCCGCGCAGCGCAAGCCAACCACACCAGCAGCACCAGCAGCACCAGC
>JBHADS010000444.1:0-11499 GCA_041855185.1 Lautropia sp.
ACCGCATTTGCCTTCGGCTGCTTTGTCGGCAGCGGCCAGTTGGTAGCCCTGCGACAAGGTCACGGCCGCGAAAGCGGGGGTGCTCAGCACGGCACCGGCAGCGACAGCGCCCGACAACAGAATCGACAGTTTCTTGCTCATAAAAAACTCCTGAATGGGGATTGAACTCGGTGGAAATGAGCCGATGACCTCACAGTGCATCGCTCTGCCCCAATGGTCGAAACGGCCCGCCGTGTTCTTACAGCCCGGCCCAAGAATTATCGATTTGCCACACAATCGATCGACAGCACATGGGCGTGCATTGCGCATCGTTCATCGTCCCTCTTCGGTACCGAATCGCTGTCCCACAAAGCAAGCCTGCAACTTCGGGAGGAAACGGGACAATCGGTGCGAAGCTAATCGCTGCGAAGCAGAGCCGCCAAAGAAAAACCCCGGCCCACGCGACGGGAACCGGGGTTCGACATCCCTCAACATCGCCCGCGCAACCCGCGAGCCATCGCTTCCGCCCTGGAACGACGGGTCGTCTTCACCAGCCGAAAGTACAGCAGGCATACAAGAACCTTGCGGCCGCCCCCTCGTGTCCTGCAGCAGAGGAAGCAGCCAACACTGGCCTGCTCGCTTCAGGTATCAGGGTTTCCTGAGCCCGACCACTTCGATGCTGACGCGACGGTCCGGTTGCAGGCAGGCCAGATCGTCGTCCCGGCTGACACGCTTCAGCGCTTGACAGGCCGACGGTTCGGCCGGAACGGCCCCCATCGGCACCACGGCCATCGGCTGGGTGACGCCGAGGTTCTGCAGCGCATCGCGCACCGTCATCGCCCGCTGCATCGAGAGCTTGGTGTTGTAGAGCGCATTACCCATCCGGTCGGCATAACCGATCAGATTCAGGCTGTCGATGCGCTGATAGTTCGACTTCAGCTCTTCGGCAAAAGCCGTCAGCTGCTCACGGTCCGCAGGCAGGATGTCATCCACACCATATTGATCGAACAGGAAATGCACATCGAGCTTCGACACCGAGGTGGCGGCCGAGGCCAGTTCAACCTTGGCCGGTGCCGCATGGCACTGCTTGGCAGCCTTCTCCGCCTCGGCCGTCAGATCCTCGGCAATCTGGATATAGGGGCTGGCATGACGCCACCCGCCCTGACGGATCTCGTTGCCGGCGTGGACAAGCTCGACCTCGGCACAGGCCAGACGCGCAGCCGCGCAGCTCATGCCTTCGGCGCTGCGCAGCTGGGCATGACGCGCCCACAGGTCGTCGCGCAGGCGACGTGCGCCATTGACCAGCGGGGTCTCGCTGACATCCGGCGTCTCACCCTGTTCCAACTGCGACAGGATCTCCTGGGCCTGCGTCAGTGCAGCCCTGGGGAATCCCCCCCGGTCATTGCGGCTGTACTCGTGGAAGCTGACATCCAGCCAGCATTGCGCCTTGGCCAAGGCGTAGTTGTCGAGACGAATGCCCTGCTTGGCATTCAGATCGGCGATACGTGCCTGCGTCTCACGATAGACGCCCTGATCCCGGGCAACCTGCGCTTCTTCGATCTTCTCGAAGGAAGCTGCTGCCGACGATTTCGCTGCCGCGTCAGCGTCCTTCGGCTGCGAAGAACTCGCACATGCACCCAGCAAAACGGATAGTAGAACGGCTGCAGACGCTGTTTGACAGACTCTCTTCATGATTCTGTTCGTCGACGGGCTGCGGGCTCGGCCGGCCCAGATAAGTAGTTGGGAATGACGAGACACGTTAATGGAAGGCTACCGGCTTGCCTGCACCATACCGATAAATGGCAAAACATGGCCGATACGCAGCGCACCGTTGCGCGATCAGGCGCAAAAAAAACCCCGGCTCTGCAAGAGCCGGGGTTGCAAGCCTTACCGCTTACGCGGTGGCGTTACTTAGGGATTGGGAGTCGGATTGATGCGGATCATCCGCGCCTTGGAAGGCACACCTGCCTTGTTCAGCGCAAACACCATGTAGTAGCCCGGAGGCGTCAGGTATTTGTTGGCCGGCAGTTGAATATCCAGCGCGTTGCCGTTGACTTTGAAGTCGAGCTGCACGAAGCGCTGCTCCATGTCGAAGGAGTGCGTCACGGCGCCGGTCTTGATCAGCGTCACCCGATCGATGTCGGCCGCATTCGGCGAACCCACACTGAAGGCAGCACCCGGCTCGACCACCAGCGGCAGCGCAGCGTCAGCACCCTCCAGCACCGGACGCTCGGCCAGCGTGCCGTCGGCGTTGAACAGGTAGCCCGGACGATAGATCTGGGCGTTCAGGTTCTGCACCGGTCCCGGCGCACCACCACCCGAAGACAGCACGGTGCCGTCCGGCAGCAGCAGCGTCAGGCTGTGGTAGATGCGGATCGCGTCGAACTTGGCAACCGTCGTGAACTGACGGGTGTCGGGGTTGAAGATCATCGCATCATAGTTGGGCACGCCCGTGTCTTCGTACATCGGCTCGATGGTATCGAGCAGCACGTTCTCGGTGGCCCCACCGGAAACCAGCACGTTGCCATCGGGCAGCACGGTGGAACTTGCCCAGTGGTAGGTCTTCGGCAGCTTCGGCAGATCGGTCAGCACCGGCGTGCCGCTGTTGATGTCGATCAGCGTGGCATGCGGCTCGGAACCACCGAACTGCAGGATCTGACCCGGACGATACATGACGGCGGTCGATGCACCCGTCCAGCCCCGATAGAAGCTGGGGTCCTTCGCGCGCTCGGCCGGATCGCTGTGCGGGATGTCCCAGTGAGCGCCGAAGAACTTCACCGAGCCCTCGCCCTTGGTGTCGATCTCGTACATGTAGTGCGGATCGAAACCGAAGATCTTGCCGTTGGGGGCGACGAAGTTACGCGGATAGTTGTTGTCGAAGTAGCGAACGGTGTTGCC
This sequence comes from Lautropia sp., assembly GCA_041855185.1. Lineage (GTDB taxonomy): Bacteria > Pseudomonadota > Gammaproteobacteria > Burkholderiales > Burkholderiaceae_E > Lautropia. Next base: position 2,878 of record JBHADS010000444.1, read on the forward strand.
GTTGGCGGCGCGGAAGGACTCGTTCGTCTTGATGCCTTTCAGCGGACGTGAGGTGCCATCCAGCAGGCGCAGCTCCGGATACTCTTCGCCACTGGTACCGCCCTGGATGTAGATCTCACCATTGGGCAGTGCCGTCGCCGTGCCGTACCAACGACCCAGCTCCATCGGGTTGGCATTGTCACGCACCAGGGTGTTGTCAACCGGGTTGAAGATGTTGACATCCTTCACGCCGGTGCTGGTCGGACGGCCGCCGCCATCCAGCAGATCGCCACCCAGGATCAGCAGCTTGCCCTGCCCGGCCGCGGTCGGGATCAGGATCTGCGCAGCGCAGAACAGGTAGGTGCCGGTCGTGTTTTCCAGCGTCAGGTGCGAGGCTTCCGTGATGCCGTCGGTCGGTTGCCAGACATCGTAGTAGAAGGTGTTGCCCGGACGGACGCTGTAATCCACACCGAAGGTCATCACCCGGCCATCCGGGATCAGCGCGGCGTGAATGGACATCACCGGCCAGTCGAAGAGCGGCGTCCAGCTGCCCATCGTCTTCAGCGTCGGGGACGGCGCAGGCGCATCGATCTGGGTAATGCCGCTGCCACCGGTTGCGGCCGTGCCAGCGGCGACGACACCGCCCGCACCTGCGGTCGGCTTGCCGTCCGAGGCAATGTCATTGCGAGCCGGGGGCTGGGTCGCTGTCGTGGTGGTCCCAGTCGTAGTGGTCGAGGTGGTCGTCCCGGCGGCCTGGGGGCTCGACGAAACATTCGAGGCGCTGTCAGAACCGCCACCGCCACCGCATGCAGCGAGCACGGTCAACACAGCGAGCGAAGCGAGCGGAAAAGACGGAGTGGAAACTCTCATGGCTACCTATCGATTTTCAAAATATAAAAACATCCCACCTGTACCCGCCCTGAGGCGGGCGGGAGTGCAACCCAAGGGTCAAAGCGATGACTTCGGTTGCATCCTGAGGGCCAGACTGACTGGCCGGCTGAATCTGCATGTCCAGGACTGCACAGGATCTTCTCCCGGGCGGGCAATCTGCGCATTAAAAAAGCGCACACTCCCGTTTCTTTGGTGGTCTTTCGATGAGAAAAATTTTAACGAAAGATGGCGCAATCAAGGATCACCCCGCAATGAGCTGTTTTTAGGCATACCCAAGCGACGCAGCAACAGAATCCGCTAATGCATTGAAAATTAAGATTTTTAACAATGGCCGTTTTTTTGGCTGCCTTTTGGGAGTCGTTTTCAGCGAAATCTTCACAATTCAGGCGGCTCATATCTTCAAAAGACGTGATCGTGCAAACGACGCTTCTCAAGAAAACGTAACTATCGCAACTTTTTTCGACAGAACGCAGAACGAAGCGTCGTCAAAGCGCTTGTCCTCAGAGAAAGCATCTGCTCTGCCCCTCATCCGGGCAGAGACCGAGATGCGAGCCGGCTCGGCAGAAAAGCGATCGGGCAGCGAAACCGCCCATGGAGACAGGGGATACGCAAAGCGCCGTGCTGCGGTGCAGCAGGGCGCTTCGGCAAGATCGGTGTGGAAGGAAGAGATGGGTGCAGCGCCGTGCCAGTCCTGAGCAACCGCAGTCAGCGCTGGCTCAGGTGCGGCCAGAGCTTTCCGGGCTGAGCGAAGCGCAGCCCGGAAGATCGGCAAAACACCGCCTCAGGCAGCAGCCGCGTGCTCGGGGGTATCGGAGGGCTGCGACGGCGACTCGGACTCGACCGGCGAGACCTGAGCTGCGGGCGGCACGACCTTGGTCTGGCTGCGGGAAGCTTCGATCAATCGATCGGACAGGCGCAGCGCCAGGGCCACCAGCGTCATCGTCGGGTGATTCGACGATGAGGTCGGGAACACGGAGGAGCCCGCAATGAACAGGTTGGACATGCCGTGCACCTGGCAATTGCGATCCACCACACCATGACGCGGAGAGTCGTGCATCCGGGTGGTACCCATGTGGTGATAGGTCCCTTCCATGTCCGCCGGCCAGCCGGTGTCGTTGATCCGTGGCCCCAGCTTCACGCGGGCGATGTTCTTGTCTTCCAGCTCGCGAGCGATCAGGTCGAAGGTCGTGTCGACCGTATCACGAACCCGCTGCGTCAGGCGCCAGTCGATCTTGGCACGGCGCATGCCCAGCGCATCGATGTCGTCACCCAGCATGACCCGGCTGTTGTAGTCCGGCTCCGGCTCGGCAATCATCTCCATCGTGACCGAGCGGACCATCCGCCGCGAGCTGGTCGTATGCGCCAGCACGTACTCGGCCGAGTCCAGCGGATGTGACAGCAGATGGCCGAGATCGGCGCCCAGGCCCACGAAGGGAGACCACTTGCCCAGCACGCGCTGACGCATCCGGTAGAGTGTCTTGGCGATCTGCGCGTCCTCGCCCGCATAGAGGGAGCGGAACCAGACCTGAGCATCCAGCAGACCATGCTGCTTCTGGACAGCCAGCGGCAGCCGGAGCTGACCCGAGATGCGCGAATCGCCAATGATCAAGTCGTCCACGATGATGTGGAACTTGATGTCGTACAAGGGATTGAAACGATAGGGCTCGTTGAACTCGACGACCCCGTTCATGAAACGAGGGTGGTCCTGGAAGTAGCGGCCCACCAGATCATAGCGATTGCCGATGCCCATGCTGTGCTGGCGGTTGGACGACAGCATCAGGCGAGCGTTCTCGATCCCACCGGCCGCGAGCACGAAATACTTGGCCCGCACCGTCGCGCTGACACCTTTGAGCGTGCGAATCCGGACGCTTTCGACCGCGCCCCCCCAAGGGTTGCACTGGATGTCGACGACATTGGCCTTCAGGTACAGATGCAGATGCGGCGAAGTGCGCATCCGCTGCCGATGAGCCTCGCCCATCCGAAGCGGCGGACTGAACTGCGAGATGATCTCTTCGACGCGCTCGTGGTCCACCGGCAGACGGGTCGCCTTGACCGGAAAGTCCTTGCCTGGCCCCAGAGCGGGTTCGTTGCCCATGCCGACCCACTGCTCGGGCTGGTATTCCTGCGCGGGCACATTGAGCACATCGTGCGAGCGGGCGTAGTAAGACTCCAGCTCTTCACGACCGATGGGCCAGCCACTGGCGTTGACCCACGAGCGATGATCGAAAGCGCTCTGATCCCAGGGGCGGCAGAAGCCTCCCCAGCAATTGGTGCTGCCCCCCAGGAAGCGGCTGCGGGTACCATCCGAGAAATCATATGGAATCCCGACACTGCTGCCGCGGTACAGATCGGACGTGGCTTCATCACGGGCAAAGCCACCACTTTCCAGAATGACGCAACCGATGCCGGCTTTCTCGAATTCAAGCCCCATCGTGATGCCGGCAGCGCCTCCCCCGACGATACAAATCTCGGTTTGGATGACAGAACCCGTTTCGATCTCGTTGGTATTGATCAGCATGTAGAGCCCCCAAGGGCAACAGGCGAGCCAGAGCGACGCTCGATCTGACTCAAGACACACTCATGAATCCAGTTGGGCGGCGTGAAGCCCGCTTTTCGGGAAACCTGAATCGATAGAGGCGGAAGTATAAGCCTTGCCGTTGCACAACTGCGACTGCAAACCCATTGCGGGATTGACTAATCGCACGCTTTGGTACATTCGGTCATCTTCTCAGCTACCGAGTTTCAAGACATGGTCAACTGACAACAAATCTTGAAAAATCATGGAAGAAAGCCCCTTCAGGCTACTCGCGGGACACATTTGTGGAAGCGGCAGCTCCGGGCGGCGCAGCCAGGCGACCTGCATACCGATCTGCCGGGCCGGCTCGACGTCGAAGGCCCAATCGTCGCCGATATGCAGGGTTTCTGCCGGCGACACCTGCAAGGCCTGGCAGGCAGCCAGGAAGATGGATGGGTCTGGCTTGGCCGCGCCGAATTCATGGGCACTCAGCACCACGCTGAAGTACTTGCCCAGCGGTGTGCGTCTGACATCGGCATTGCCATTGGTGATGGCACCGAGGCGGTAGTGCTGAGCCCAGTGTTCGAGTACGGCCTCGACCTCGGCATACGGCTGAACCCGTTGACGCGCCTGGTAGAAGCAATCGAAGGCCGGTTCGGCCAGCGCAGGATCTTCCCCGTGCTCGACCAAGGTCTGGCGAAGATACTGCAGGCGCAGCCAGCTGACATCGTGGGCCCGCTCCGGATAGCGGGCCTTGAGCGCCGGAAGCCTGGCACCCATCGGCACCCGTTCGGCCGTTCTGGGCGCCAAAGGTCGCAACCACTCGATCAGGCGCGCTTCGGCGTCCGCCAGCACCGGCGAGACCGGCCAGAGGGTGTCGTCGAGGTCCAGGGTGATGGCCCTGATGCCACGAAAGCGCTCGGGACGATGCTGGCCCGACATCAGGACGGATAGCGCTGATACTGCAGCAGCAGGCCCTCGTACTCTTCGAGGATCATCTCCCAGCGGAAGGCTTCATCGAAGCGCGCCCGCGAGGCCTTGCGCATGGTGTCGAGCCGTGCCGGATCGGCCAGAATGGCATCCAGGCGGTCACTGAAGCCCTGCTGCCCGTCGAAATACGCGGCTTCCGGCCCTGCAACCCAGCGATTGAAGGGGTTGTCGTGCGCGATGACGGCATTGCCGACCCCCAGCGCCTCGACCAGCGAAGGGTTGGTGCCGCCGACCTGATGCCCGTGCACATAGGCAACCGAGTGGAAGCGCAGCGCCTGCACCACCTTCTTGTCGTAGATGGCCCCCAGGAAACAGACTTCATCCCCTGCCGCGGCCTTGACTTCGCGGTGATAGCGGTTGCTGTCCTCATACTTGCCGAGCACGGCGAGCTTCATGCCACGGGGTTTGCGCGAGAAACCCTGCACGATCTCCAGCAGCGAGTTCTCCGGCTCGGGTCGGGCGATGACGCTGAGATAGCGGCCTGGCTCCAGCCCCAACGCCGTCACCGGTTCGGTGTCTGCCGAGCGGATGTCCTCGGCCCCGTAAGGGATGACGGTGATCCGCTCGGGCTTGGTCCGTTGCGACAGATGGCGCTTGATCTCGGGATGGTCTGCCACGAGGTGATTGCCCAGCCAGGCGCCGCACCATTCGTTCAGATAGAACCAGGTCTTGGGCCCGGCGCCCCATTTTGCTCGGCGCCACTCGATGCCGTCCATGTTGATGACGTTGGGCACCTTGGACATCCGCAGCAGCGCGCAGAACACGGCGGTGTTGTAGCCCAGCGTCAGGCAGGGTTCGCCGCTTTTCTGGGCGTGACGGGTGGCCAGCCAATCGAATTCGATGGTGCCGGCAGGGCCACCGCGCTCGACCGGGATGTTGACCCGGTGAACGCCTTCCCAGGTGTCTTCGGTGACAGGGCCTGAACCATCGACCTGGCAGTAGACGGTGATGCGCCAGCCTTTCTTGACGAGATAGAGCGCCAGGTATTCGGCGAAGGTCTCGAAACCACCGTGTGCCGCAGGCAACCCACGGATTCCCAGAATTCTCAGGGCATGAGAATGAGTGCTCAAAACTTGACCCCCAACTCGCGATAAATCGTTTGAATGCCGTCGATATAGCGGGCGCGCGTGAACTGCTTCTCGCTCCGCTCCCGCGCATGGCGCCCCATCTCGGCGATCTCCGCATCCGAGCGTGCAAAGACATCGCTCAGCACGTCGGCCAATGCATCCACGTTGCCACTGGGGAACACCCAGCCGGTTTCCGGCGAGATCATCTCGGGGATACCGCCGATATCCGCACCGACCACCGGCGTGCCGCAGGCAAAGGCTTCGAGCACGCTCATCGGTGCGTTCTCGTACCACTCGCTGGGCAGCACCAGGGCTCGCGCACCACGCACCTGATCCCAGAGGGCATCCCCCGAGCAGAAGCCCAGCCATTCGATGCGCTCCGCCCCCGGCAAGGCCTTGAGCTCGGCCTCGAGCGGCCCAGTCCCTGCCACACGCAGCTTGACCCCGGCCTTGGCAGCCGCCTTGACCAGGCTGGCCACGCCTTTTTCGACGGCCAGACGCCCCGCGAACAGCACGTAATCCCCCGGCTCGAAGGAGGGTTTGAACGCGCTCGCTTCGACGTAATTGGGAACATAAGTGATCTGCTCGCCCGGCCAGCCCCATTCTATCAGCTTGTTCCGATAGAACTGGGACGGGGCCACCACCCGGTTGACGTTCTTCTTCCAGACATCCATGAAGCGGCTCAGCCCCGACTCGACGGCCACGATGATGCTGGGTGCCAGCGAGTCGCGGATGCAGCGGTGCTTGATCACATTGATCACCGAACCGGTCTTACATCGTTCGCAGACCCCGGTACTGTTGAGCATCTTGTAGGCCGGGCAGGCAACCTTCAGATCATGGGCGGTCAGAACGACCGGCACCCCCTCCTCGCGCAGTACCGGCAGCACCGAGGGAGACAGATGGTGATAGATGCCGTGCACGTGGGCCACGTCGGCCGGAAAGACCGACAGCAGGCTGCGCAGCTTCTTCTGGGCCTCGAAGGAATAGATGGATTTGCAGGCTTTGACCACCTTGTCCTTCAGGCCATAGGCGTGGCCGAACTCCACTTCGTCCACAAAATAGGGACTCCACGGCGACGGGAGGTTCTTGGGGTGATGCATCGACATCACTGCCGTTTCCCACCCCAGTTCCCTGAACAGGGCGTCGTGCTCGAGATACACGACATCGGCGCCTCCGCGGCGATAGTGGTAGGAGTTCAGTGACAGCAGATGGGGGCGTGATGATGATTTCATAGGGACTCAATTCTAGCGAGACTCCCCGCCTCCGGTGCCCTATTCCTCGGACTCCGCGACCAACGGACAGGATGGCAGGATGGACTTGCGCAGTAACGTATCGATCACATTCATGCACTTTTTTATACAGTTTATTGTCGCGCAAATGCAACAATCCAACAACCCTGGCTGGAATGCGCCTAACTGCATGCAATGTCGCGACAATTGCACAGACTCGGAGGATATCCTCCTGACACATCTCCGCAATTGACGCTGCAAAACCGCTCAGTTGCCCATCGATCAGCCAACCCTAGCCAATCAACGGGTAGCATAAGTACACGGAGGAATCCCTTTGGCCGCTCATGCGACACTTGAAAGCCGAGGCCAACAGGATCCAAGATGCACCGGAGCAGGCGCAGCCCGCTGGCCCAGCCGTTTTGCGGAAGTCATGAAACCCAAAATCGTTTTCGTGGTGATGTCCGCGATCCACAGTGTCGAGTCTGTCGCACAGCTAGCCCGTGCACTTGCTCCCCACACCGTGGTGGTACATCACGACTATTCACAGACCGCAGAGTTCGTCCTGGACGAACCGAACGTGCTTTTCGTCCCCAATCCGAAACGCACGGGGTGGGCCATTTGGGGCTTCACCGAAGGCATGTTCCATGCCATCCGCTATGCGGCCGAGAATCTGGAGTTCGACTACCTGCAGGTTCTGAGCCCGACCTGTCTGCCGATCAAGCCGATCAGCGCCTTCGAGGCCCACGTCGCCTCGGGCAAGACCGATGTGGATTTCTCATGGATCGACATGCTGGCGGACGAAGACGCGCTGATGACGGTCGCATACCGGGGCTTCACGGCCGATGGCACGCTGCTTCACCGCGTGCTGCGGCGGCTGATGCGCCTCTATTTCAACGATACGCCGCTGCGTCGTGACATTGCCGGTGTGCAGCTGCGCACCGGCGGCCAGCTGCGCCCGGACGGCAAGATGCGGCTGGCAGCCCGGATCGCCCGGGCGATCACCCGGGCGACGGTCAACCCGAAGATCGGCGGCCATGTCTTCACCAAGGACTTCCCGCCCTACTACGGCTCGACCTGGTTCGGCGCCCGGCGTCCGGTGATCGAATGGGCGTTGCAGCGCTTCGACCAACCCGACATACAGACGCATTTTCCGAAGCTGATCATTGCCGACGAGTTTCTGATCCCTTCCCTGCTCAAATGCGGCGTGAAGGAGCGCGGCTTCAAGAACGGCCCGATGAATCACTGCATCGTGACCTTCATCGAAGCGAACCCGGCATGGCTGACCGAAAACGATCTGGAAGCCCTGCGCCAGTCCCCGGCGTTCTTTGCCCGCAAGTTCCCGGACGATATCCACAATACCGCCCGCTATCGGGTGCTGTCTGAACTGGTCGGCCTGAGCGACACGCAGATCCTGGGTCCCGCGCAAGCCGTACCTCCTGCAGCAGCCGGGCTCTCGACGGCTGAGGCGGCCTCAAAGGCCGGAGCAGCTCATAGCGAGGCTCAGGGGCAGCCGGCCCCATCGACCGCCGGCTGATCACTACGGGAGGTGGTGTGCGCGAGCCCCGTACGAGGGGCGATATCGCATAAAAACAACCGCTTTGTCACAAAAGAAACATCGACAGCGTTAATAACGGTGATGCTGCAAAAGACAAAAAAGACAAGCGGCACAATCACTTGTGCTTCGGTAGTATCATCCTTGGGCATCGCGGGCACCCTTTGTAGGCGCTGAAGCAACGATCTGTCGCTGGCGCCTTACAGGTTGCCTTCCTTCCTCACACTTGATTACAGGACGACGACCCTGCTTTCCATCATCGTCATTGCCCGCAATCAGATCAAGACGATCGACATCTGCCTGGACAGCATTCTGCATGCCACCAAGGCCAGCGGTATCGATCGGCATGGCTACGAGATTGTTTTCGTCGACTCACGCTCGACCGACGGCACACCGGAG
>JBHADS010000445.1:0-3073 GCA_041855185.1 Lautropia sp.
CCACCTGTCGCGCGGTGTGCGCGAGGATCAGCGGCACGTCGCGCCAGCTGAGCTGTGGATTGGTCTGCAGCATCAGGGCGACGACGCCACTGACCAGCGGAGCGGCCGCCGAGGTGCCGCCGAAGTTCTGGATCAGACTGTTGTGGATGCCGGTCGTGATGCTCCGGAAGGGCGTGGTCGCCATCGTGCGGGGGAGGTCGCCGGACGGCGCGCAGACCAGCAGGTTGGAGCCGGGCTGGCTGTAGGGCTGGCGTTTGCCGATGGCACTGGTGGCGCAGATGCCGAGGATGCCCTGGGGCGTCAGGGTGTTCTCGTAGTTGCTGAGCCGGGGGCGGCAGACGCCGTCGGTGTTGGGCGGACAATCGCCCTCGTTGCCGGCGGCAAAGACGAAGATGTTGCCCAGTCCCTGCCGGCCGTCACGCAGGCCGCGCTCGATGACGCTGCGGAAGTCGTCGGTGAAGCGGCCAAGGGCATCGAAGGCGAACTCGTCGGCATGGCTCCAGCTGTTGTTGTAGATGTGATTCTTGTCCTGGTCTCTGCCCAGCGCGTCCAGCAGGTCGTCGTGTTCGCTCTTGCCGTCGATCGGCAGTGCGCTGTCCTGGGCGTCGTCGCGCAGCGGGTTGTAGGCGACCAGGCCGGCACGGGGCGCGACGCCGCGGGTGCCGATGCCGTTGTCATCGCGTGCGGCGATCAGCCCGGCGACGGCGGTGCCGTGCGAGCTGGAGGAGGTGCAGGGCAGCGGCAGGCTGTTGCCCCGGCCGTGGATGCCGTAGTTGTAGCTGGCGCCGGGCACGACGTTGTCGCGCAGATCACGATGGAGGACTTCGATGTCGTAGTCGACGACGGCCACGCGGATGCCTTCGCCTTTGGCCAGCGCCCAGGCGCCGACGACATTGATGTCCTCACCGGCCAGCGTGCCGGGGATCGAGCCGGTGTTCTGCAGATACCACTGCTCATTGAACGACGGATCGGGCTGAGCCAGGGGCGCTGCCGGGCTTTCGGGTATGTCGTAATAGGGAAACAGGCAGTCGGGGTGGTTCTGGCGCCGGGGGGCTGCGACGCTCTCGGTCACGCCGGTCGTCGAGCCGGAGGTCGTGGTATCGAGGGGAGCCGGTGTCTCGGTGTCGGGCAGCGCCTCCGAGCGCGCCAGCGTGTCCTCGGCTGCTGCGCTTTGCTGGGATTCAGCCGATTGTCCGGGCTCGGCCGTTCGTCCGGATTCCGTAGTCTGCTCGGATGTCACCGTAGTGAGCAGCGCGGGATCTTCGGGGGCACGGGTCGGGCTGTCGAGGGGGGCGGTGCCGGCATTGCTGACCATCTGCTCGGCCGTGAGGTCGGTGCGGAGGATGGGGGGCGGCGAGCTGGATACGCCCGTGTCGTTGCCGTTGCCGCTGCTGCTGCCGCAGGCGGCGAGCAGGACGAGCAAGGCTGGAGCCATCCGGTAAAGACAGACGGGCCGTTGCCCCGGAGGTGTCATCATGAGAGGGTGTCGTCTGAGGCGGCAGCCGGGCGGGCCACGACGGGGCAGGTTGCACAGCACCCCGCCGGGGTTCACGCCCGATGGTTGTTCTTTGCGGCACAGAGTAATTCAAAACGACGACGGGGTCTGTGACGGAAGGGGGGGTGTGGCGTGCGCGCATCGGCGGCCCCTGACACCCAGTGGGGGCAGTGCGCGGGTGCCGGCGCGGTGCCTTACTCGGTTTCCGGCAGCCGGGCGCGGGCCGGCCGCGTGTCGGCACCGTCACGCAACTGGCCGAAGATGGCGGCCGAGGCCATCGTCAGCAGGCCAATGGCAACGAAGGCGGCGCGGAAGCTGGGCAGGGCGTCGGCGCCCTGGCCGGTGCCGAGCCAGCCGCTGAAGGCATGCATCAGCGTGGCGGCGCAGGTGACACCCAGACTCATGCCCAGCATCTGCACCATCGAGAACAGGCTGTTGCCGCTGGCGGCGCGGGTCGGGCCGAGATCCTTCAGGGTGACGGTGTTCATCGCCGTGAACTGGGCGGAGTTGATGGCACCGAAGATCGCCAGTTGCAGGGCGCGCAGCCACAGGGGCTGACCCGGCGTCATCAGCGCGAAGCTGGCGATGGCAAGCCCCAGCAGCAGGGTGTTGACGAGCAGAACCCGCCGGTAGCCGTAGCGCTGGATGATCGAGGTGATGATGCGCTTGACGCCCATGCTGGCGAGCGCCACCGGCAACAGCATCATGCCCGCTTCCATCGGCGAAAAGCCCATCGCCACCTGCAGCAGCAGGGGCACCAGAAAGGGCATCGCGCCCGAGCCGATGCGGGCGAACAGGTTGCCGAGCACGCCCACCCGGTAGGTGGAGACACGGAACAGCCGGGGCGAGAACAGCGGGGAGGGGTGTTTGAGGGCGTGCAGCCAGTAGGCGGTCAGCGCCGCCATGCCCGAGATCATCAGCAGGGCGACGACGGCGTGGGCCCAGTCCAGCCCGCTGAGGCCATCCAGGGCGAGCGAGAGGCTGACCATCGCCAGCACCAGCATCAGATAGCCGCTGAGATCGAAGCGGCCGACCTGCGGGTTGCGCAGGTTGGGCATGTAGCGCAGGGTGGCGATGGCGCCGACCATGCCGACCGGCAGGTTGATCAGGAAGATCCAGTGCCAGGAGACTTTCTCGACCAGCCATCCCCCCAGGGTCGGGCCGAGCAGCGGGCCGATCAGGCCGGGAATGGCGACGAAGCTCATGGCTGCCAGGAACTGTTCCCGGGGAAAGGTGCGCAGCACGGCCAGCCGGCCCACCGGCAGCAGCATGGCGGCACCGATGCCCTGCAGGATGCGGGCAGCGACCAGCTGGTGCAGATTGGCCGAGGCGGCGCAGGCAGCCGAACCGAAGGTGAACAGCAGGATGGCGCCCAGGAAGATGCGGCGGGTGCCGAAGCGATCGGCCAGCCAGCCGCTGGCCGGGATCAGCACGGCCATCGTCAGTACATAGGCGACGACCACGGCCTGCATCCGCAGCGGGCTTTCGCCCAGATCCCTCGCCATGCCCGGCAGGGCGGTGTTGACGATGGTGCCGTCGAGCGCCTGCATGAAGAAGCCGAGCGCAACCAGCCAGAGC
>JBHADS010000446.1:0-9921 GCA_041855185.1 Lautropia sp.
AATCCTCCGAGGGGCTGACCTTCGTGCACCCCTTCGACGACCCGGATGTCATCGCCGGCCAGGGCACGATCGGCATGGAGATCCTGCGCCAGCACCCGGGCCCGATCGACGCCATCTTCGTCGCCATCGGCGGTGGCGGCCTCGCAGCGGGGGTGGCAGCCTATGTCAAGGCGATCCGCCCCGAAACCCGCATCATCGGTGTGGAAACCTATGACGCCGACGCCATGCGCCAGTCGCTCGCAGCCGGCAAGCCCGTCACCCTGAACGAAGTCGGTCTGTTCTCGGACGGCACGGCGGTCAAGCGGGTCGGCGACGAGACCTTTGCACTGTGCCAGCGCTATCTGGACGACATCATCCTGGTCAACACCGACCAGATCTGCGCGGCCCTGAAGGATGTCTTCGAGGATACCCGCGCCATCCTGGAGCCGGCCGGCGGCCAGGCGCTGGCCGGGCTGAAAGCCTGGGCCGAGCGCGAAGGCTGCCGCGACAAGACCCTGGTTGCGATCGCCAGCGGCGCCAACATGAACTTCGACCGGATGCGTTTCGTCTCGGAACGCGCGGAGATCGGCGAGTCGCGCGAGGCGGTCTTTGCCGTCACCATCCCCGAGAAGCCGGGCAGCTTCCTGCACTTCTGCCGGCTGATCGGCCCGCGCAACGTCACCGAGTTCAACTACCGGATCGCCGATGCCCGGCAGGCCCACGTCTATGTGGGTGTCGAGGTCTCCCGCCGTGCCGACATCGAGGAGATGGCGGCGCGCTTCCGCAGCGCCGGCTTCCCGACCCTGGACCTGACCGACGACGAGCTGGCCAAGTCGCACCTGCGCCACCTGGTCGGCGGCCATTCGGCCCTGGCCAGGGACGAGGTACTCTACCGCTTTGAATTTCCCGAACGCCCCGGCGCGCTGATGCGCTTCCTGGAGCACATGGATCCGACCTGGAACATCTCGCTGTTCCATTACCGCAACCACGGCTCGGATTTTGGCCGCACGCTGGTCGGCATTCAGGTGCCGCCGCAGGAGCGCCCCCAGTACGAGCGTTTCCTGGCCGGTTTGGGATATCGATACTGGAACGAATCCGAGCATCCTGCCTATCGGCTGTTTCTGACGGCAGGCGCCTCGTCCGAGGAGGCGGTTTCACGCTGATTACCGGGCATACAAGACACTTTATTACACAAAATCTGCCAACTGAACTGCACTATGTGCATATCAGACAGCACACTGCCATAGAATAGGCCGATGAGAATTGCAATCATTGAAGATGACAAGGCAGTCTCCTCCCAGTTGGTGTTCTCACTGACGGTCGAAGGGGATACCTGCCACATGTTCGGCGACGCCAAGTCGTTCCTGAACGCCTTGCCGCGGGAAAGCTACGACGCCTGCATCGTCGATCTGATGCTGCCGGGCATGGACGGCAGGACGCTGGTGAAACGGCTGCGCGAGCGAAAAAACCCGATCCCGGTGCTGGTTCTGACGGCGCACGACTCCGAAGATGAAGTCATCAATGCGCTGGACGCCGGCGCCGATGATTTTCTGGTGAAGCCGGCCCGTGCCGGCGAGCTGCGTGCCCGCCTGAAGGCGCTGGTTCGCCGTGCCAGCCAGGGCAACCCGCAGGATGCCGTGTTCGAGTACGATCGCTTCCGCTTCGATCTGCAGCGGCAGACGGTCCATGACTCCGGCCGTGCCGTCGAGCTGACACAAAAAGAATTTCAGCTGGCGCTGCTGTTCCTGAACAATATCGGCAAGCCGCTGTCGCGCGGGCACATCCGCGAGGCCGTCTGGGGGCGTGATTCCGAGGTGCCTTCCCGCACGATGGACACCCACGTCTCCCGGGTGCGCAGCAAGCTGACGCTGCGCCCGGAAAGCGGTTATCTGCTGGCCCCGGTCTACAGTTACGGTTATCGACTCGAACAGCTGCGGGACGACGAACCGAACGGCGCCCCCGCCCAAGCCGACGAACACTGACAAGCCACACAGGAGATGCGCGTGGTAAGGAATCAGGCACGATCCAGGCGTTTGACACGGGTCGACCACGCCGTCTCCCGCCTGCTGCAGCCCTTGCTGCTCGGCAGCGCGCTGATGTTCGGCGTTTCGACATCTGCTGGCGCCGAGCCGGCGCATAGCGGCCCGCTGCAGCAGCCGACGGTGCAGAACCCTGCCGGCGACATTCTCTACACCGTTCGTCCCGATGACACGCTGATCGGCATCGCCCGCGAGCGGCTCGACCACCCGGACCGCTGGCAGGATGTGCAGCGCTACAACGGCATCAGCCATCCACGGCGCCTGCCGCCGGGCACCGTGCTGAAGCTGCGCCCCGAGTGGCTGAAACGCGCCCCGCCGATGGCGACGCTGGCCTCCGTCTCCAATGAGGTTCAGCTCGACCGCGCCCCCGCCCAGAGCGGCGCCCAGTTCACCGAAGGCAGCATGATCCAGACCGGCAGCGACAGCACCGCCGTGATCACCCTGCCCGATGGCACGGTGCTGCGCATCCCCTCGGCCTCGCAGGTCCGTCTGGAGCGGCTGCGCGCCTACCACGGCGAAGAAGACCTGGAAGCGCTCTTCGAGCTGGAGAAAGGCAGCATCGAACCCCGGACCGAACCCAGAAAGCGCAGCCGCCCGCTGGAGATCCGCACGCCGGCCGGCAATGCCGCCGTGCGCGGCACGCATTTCCGCGTCCAGGCGCAGGCCCAGCACAGCACCATCGAAGTGCTGCGCGGGCAGGTCGAAGCCGGCAACAGCGCCGGCTTGGCGCTGGTCGATCAGGGCAATGGTGCCTATGTGAAGGCTGGCGTAGCCCCGCAGGTCGAACCCCTGCTGCCCGCCCCCGACCTGTCAGCCATCGACGACAAGCGGGTCAATGTCGCCGCCCCTCGCTTCGAGCTGCCGGCGCTGAATGGTGCCGTCGCTTATCGTATCGAGGTCTCGACCCAGGAAGACTTCAGCACGGTCCTGCTCGACACCCGGGTCCAGCAGCCGGTGCTGGGCTTCCAGTCGAAGCAGGATGGCCCGCACTTCATCCGGGTGCGCGGCATTTCGGCCCGCTCCCTCGAAGGGCATGACAGTCTCGCCCGCATCGATGTCCAGGCCCGGTCGCAGGCGTTGCAACTGGTGCCCACGCCGCCCATCCTCAATGCCGGCCTGCACACGCTGAGCTGGCGTGCGCCGGCCGCGACCGACGGCAGCCGCCGCTATCGACTGCAGATCGCCACCGATGCCGCGTTCCGCTATGTGCTGCACGATCAGATCCTGCGCAGCCCGCAGGCCGCGCTGCAGCTCCACGCCCGCCCGCCTCTGTCCCGCTGGTGGCGGGTTGCCATCATCGAGAAGGGCAAGCAAGGCCCCTTCACGCCCGCCGGGCACTTCGTGATCCAGGCACCGGCCCCCGGCAACAAGGCCCAGGCCCGGCCGCCGCTGGCATCCGGTGCCCGGAACGACGGGCAGACCGACAGCGCCGAACAACCGCAGCCCGGGCACTGAGCCTTGCCGCCCCGCCCCGTGTTCAATCTGCTGCGGCGCATTTCCGCCCTGTCCCCCGCGACGCAACCGAGCTGGCGGGCGCTGTCCGAATGGCTGGTGCTGACGGTGCTGTTGTTGCTGATGACGCTGTACTTCAGTCCCTGGATGCAGCAGGCCAGCATCTTCCAGCGCGTCCCGGACCCCACCAACCGGCAGGGTATCGCCACGCCGGTCGACCACCTGAACCTGCGCCTCTATGATCTGGCGCTGGCCGCCGACTCGCATGCCCCCAGTGGCAAGGTCGTGCTGGTCGACATCGACGACATCAGCATGTTGCAGATCGGCCGCTGGCCGTGGCCCCGGCCGGTCATCGCCGCCCTGGTCAATCGCATCGCCGATGCCCGTCCCGAGGCGCTGGCCATCGACATCCTGTTCGCGGATGTGTCGCCGTTGGCCCAGGACGATCGGATGCTGCGCACCAGTCTGCAGCGTGCCGCCGAGAACGGCACCCGCGTCATCCTCGCCGTCGGCAAGGAAGAAGGCACCAACAACTACCTGCCGCTCTACCCGCTGGACCTGATCAGCGCCGGCAACGCGCTGGGCCACGTCACCTTCTATCCGGGCCTGGACGGGCTGGTGCGCGGCCTCTACCTGGAGGAAGGCCATCTGCCCGCCCTGGCACTGGCGCTGATCGAGCCCACGGCCCGGCCCCGGCGTGCCGACACGCTCAACATGCTGCTGGAGCGCCGCTGGGATGTGCGTACCCCCCTGTTGATCGGCCACCTCTCCACCCTGCCCGAGCGCATCTCGGCCGCGGCCCTGCTGCGCGGTGACGCACCGATCGCGCGCCTGAGCGGCAAGAAGGTGCTGCTCGGCAGCACAGCCATCGGCTCCGGCGATTTCTTCGCCAGCCCGCTGGTCGGCACGGCCCGCCGGATCTCGGGCCTGGAGCTGCATGCCGCTACAGCCGAAGCCCTGCTGGCCCAGGACATCAAACGGCCGCTGCAGCCGGGTCTGCAGGGCGGCATCGACATGCTGCTGGTGACGCTGGCGATGGTGCTGCTCTATCTGACCAGCCCAATCCACGGTCTGATCATCGTCAGCTCGCTGAACATCCTGGTGCTGCTTGCGTCCTGGCTGGCCTTCAAGGCCGGCTGGTGGTTTCCGCCGGGCAGCGTGCTGACCGCCACCTTCCTCGCCTACCCGCTCTGGAACTGGCGACGGCTGAGCGCCGCCTCGGCCGGCCTGCTGGTGCAGGCCCGCTCGCTGGAGCTGTTCGGCGGCGTGTTCGGCGCCCGTCACCACACGCCCTCCCCCCGCGAACCGATCGCCGCCCAGCTTGCCCGCGTGCAGGATGCCACGCTGCAGGTGGGGCGTCTGAACCGCTTTCTGGCCGACAGTCTGCAGAGTCTGCCCCACCCCGTGCTGGTGGCCGACCATCAGCTGCAGATTCTGCTGACCAACCAGCGCTTCGTCGACGCCTTCGGCGGCCCGCGCAAGACAGGCACCGAGCTGGCCCCGTGCTTCGCCAGCATCTTCGGCGAGCAGCCCGGTGGCTTCCCGGACGACCCGCTGCGGCTGGCCGGCGAGCACCAGGATCTGGAAAACCGCCACTGGCGGGTCGATGTCAGCGCGACCGGCGCCAGCCAGGAAGAACGGCGCTGGCTGATCCAGTTCGTCGATCTGACCGCCCGCCGGCTGGCCGAACGGGAGCGGGAAGAAACGCTGTCCTTCCTGTCGCACGACCTGCGCTCGCCCCAGGCCACGATCCTGGCGATCATCGAACAGCTGCGCCACTCCGACAACCGCGAGGAACGCGATGCCGGTCTGGACGAGCTGGCTCGCCATTCCCGTCGTGCACTGGAGCTGACCGATGGCTTCCTCGCCTACACCCGGGTCGAGGCCAAGCGCTTCCACGCCGCCGAATACGATCTGAACATGCTGATGACCGAGGTGATCGACCTGGCCTGGTTCGGCGCCTCGACCAAGAAGATCAAGCTGCTGCATCACGACACCGACGACACGGCCTGGGTCGCCTGCGATGCCGACCTGCTGCGCCGTGCTCTGTCCAACCTGGTCGAGAACGCCATCCGCCACAGCCCGGTCGGCGGCGAAATCCATCTGAGCGTGGTGGCCGACGGCAACTGGTATCGTCTGACCGTCCGCGATCAGGGCCCGGGCGTCCCCCCCGAAATCCAGCCGCTGATCTTCAAGCCCTTCTGGCAATCCAAGGGCAGCGAGCGCCAGGGCGAAAAAACCCCGCAGGGCAGCGCCGGGCTGGGTCTTGCGATGGTTGACAAAACCATCCAGCGCCACAACGGTACCATTCGTGTATTCAATCACCCGGATGGCGGCGCCTGCTTCGAAATCAGCCTCCCGCGCAGCGCGCAGGACCTATAATCGCCGCTTTGGCGCGATGCGCTTCCCGTGGGCTCGGCAAGCTCGCTTGCGCAGCGCTACCCACCGAGAGCAGCGCAGCCGCACGGTGCGACGATCTGCAAAACACGCTGGCAGGGTCGGCACAGGCAGCGCCTGGCAGCAGGCCGGCACGGTCGAGGCGAGCGGAGCCCAGCCACAGCTCAACCCGCCTTCATGCCCCTGCCGGCAAGGCCGCCACAGGCGTGTCGTCCGACGCATCGCGGTGCGAGGAAAGGCCAGCCGCTGACAGCGAAAACCGGATGCGTGCTGCCAGCCGTGGCTGTCGGCGGATGCCGTTGGCGTGTTGGCTTGATGGCGGAGCACTGCGGGCCGGTGGTGACAGCTGAGCGGTTGACGGCAGACGGGTCACGGGTGACTGAAAGCAACAGCTGCATCGACCCGCCAAGTAGAGGCTTGCCCCTCCCTGTGACGGCGCAGGTGAACGCCAGAATGCTGTTTCATTGATCCTTCGCAAGCACATTGTTATCGCTGAACGACACAATACCGACGATACTACCGTCGACAGGAATCGCAGCAGACCGCTTTTCATGACTGGACGCCTTCCCCGCCCGGGCGCGGGAGCCTGAGTACCTCGACCATGGCTCTCCTGACCCTCGGACTCAACCACACCACCGCACCGCTTGCGCTGCGTGAAAAACTCGCCTTCCCCACCGGGGAGGCGATCGGGTCTGCGCTCGCCGATCTGCGGGGCCACATGAAATCGCTGGCGCCCGAAGCCGCCATCCTGTCCACCTGCAACCGCACCGAAATCTACTGCAAGACCGATGCCCCCGAGGAGGCGGGCCAGGCGCTGACCGAATGGATCGGCAGGCACAAGGGGGTCGACGATGCCCAACTGCCGGATCACATCTACCTGCACCCCAACCAGGGCGCCGTCCGCCACGCCTTCCGGGTGGCCAGCGGGCTGGATTCGATGGTATTGGGTGAGCCGCAGATCCTCGGCCAGATGAAGGCCGCCGCCAAGGTGGCGCAGGACTCCAACATGCTGGGCAGCCACCTGCACCAGCTGTTTCAACGCTCCTTCTCGGTCGCCAAGGAAGTCCGCACGCAGACCGCCATCGGCGCGCAGTCGGTATCGATGTCGGCCGCCAGCGTCCGCTTGGGCGAACAGATCTTCGAGCGACTGGCCGACTGCTCGGTGCTGCTGATCGGCGCCGGCGAGATGATCGAGCTGTGCGCCGCCCACTGGGCACCGCACCCCAAGCAGATGGTGATCGCCAACCGCACCGTCGAACGCGCCCGGGTGCTGGCCGAACGCTTCGGCGCCAGCACGATGGCCCTGTCCGAGCTGCCGCAGCAGATCGGCAAATTCGATGTCGTCATCTCGTGCACCGCCAGCTCGCTGCCGATCATCGGCCTGGGGCTGGTCGAGCGCGCCGTGCGCCAGCGACGCCACCGGCCGATGCTGATGATCGACCTCGCCGTACCGCGAGACATCGAGGACGAAGTCTCACGCCTCGACGACGTATTCCTCTACACCGTCGACGACCTGCGCGAAGTGGTCGATGCCGGGCTGGAAGGACGCCGGATGGCCGTGGCGGAGGCCGAAGTGATCATCGACACCCAGGTCAGCGCCTTCATGAACTGGCTGCAACAGCGTCAGGCCGTGCCGCTGATCCAGGATCTGCACGCCCGCACCGACCTGGTACGCCAGGCTGAGCTGGCCCGTGCCCAGAAGATGCTGGCCCGTGGCGAAGACCCGGCGCTGGTGCTCGAACAGATGTCGAAGGCGCTGACCCGCAAGTTCCTGCACGGTCCCACCGCCCTGCTGAACCGGCACGGTAGCCAGGATGCCGAGCTGACCAACCTGCTGACCCGCCTGTTCCCCGCCCCGCGCGGCGACAGCGACAAAGCGAAGCGCTGAGCAAGTCCAGCGCCGCCTGCAGCCCCTCAACGGTTGGCAGCCCAGCGCCTCACCACCCGGAGGCTCCTACCCAGAGTCAGGACCCGTGCCAGCCCTGTCCCTGCCCCTGGGTGTGCGCAACGGGCAGCCAGGAATCCGGGCTAGAATGCTCATCCCCCGAGGCAGGCGGCGGCCCGCAGGGGAACCACCCTGCACATTCCTCCATGATGAAAGAAGCCCTGCGGGAAAAACTCGATCGGATGCAGAACCGGCTGGACGAACTGAACGCCCGGCTGGCCAGTGAAGACATCGGCAGCGACATCAAGCAGCTGCGTGCGCTCAATCAGGAGCACGCCGAGCTGAGCGAGGTGCTGGACACCTACGCCCAGTGGCAGCAGGCGCAGGCCGATCTGGATGCGGCCCGGCAGATGCGCACCGAGCCCGGCATGCGCGAGTTTGCCGACGAGGAAGCGCGCGATGCCGAGGAACGGCTGACACGCTCGCTCGCCCACATCGAGGAGCTGCTGCTGCCCCGCGACCCCGACGATGCCCGCAATGCGATCCTGGAAATCCGCGCCGGCACCGGCGGCGACGAAAGCGCGCTGTTCAGCGGCGATCTGCTGCGCATGTATCTGCGCTATGCCGAACGCCGCGGCTGGCAGACCGAGATCCTGTCGGCCAGCGAATCCGAGCTGGGCGGCTACCGCGAAGTGATCGTGCAGATCAGCGGCCAGCAGGTATTCGGTCGGCTGCGCTTCGAATCCGGCGCCCATCGGGTGCAGCGCGTGCCCGTCACCGAATCGCAGGGCCGCATCCACACCTCGGCCTGCACCGTGGCCGTGATGGCCGAGGCCGAACCCACCGGCGACATCGACATCCACCCGGATGAGCTGCGCATCGACGTGTTCCGAGCCTCCGGTGCCGGGGGCCAGCACGTCAACAAGACCGAATCCGCCGTCCGGATCACCCACCTGCCGACCGGCACGGTGGCCGAGTGCCAGGACGACCGCTCACAGCACCGCAACCGCGAAAAAGCCATGACGGTGCTGCTGACCCGCCTGCGCGATGCGCAGGCCCAGGCCCGCCATGCCGAAACCTCGGCTCACCGCAAGAGCCTGGTCGGCTCGGGCGACCGCTCCGAACGGATTCGCACCTACAATTTTCCGCAGGGTCGCTTGACCGACCACCGGATCAATCTGACACTCTACAAGCTGTCAGCCATCATGGAAGGCGATCTGGACGAGCTGACCGATGCACTGATCAAGGCACGCATCGCCGAGCAACAGGCCGAACAGGCTGCGGGCTGATCTGATCGGCAGCGGACGCTTCGCCTCCAGGCAGCTCTCTGCAGTTTCCCCAATCGGTTATTCACCTGAGCTGAGGCGAGAGAGAGGCTCTCGGTCCGGGGCATCTGCTTCAGGGGTTCCGGGGTGAAACCCATACGAACGCCTCATTGAGGCGCAAAGGACGAGCCCGCTGTCCGCCTCGTGGTCGGCCCTGAGGGGCCACCCCGCTGCGGAACCGAGCGGACAATCCCCCTCAGAAAGCCAACGCAGCCGCACCCGTCAGTACCAGCACGGTCAGCACCAGGACCAGCATGCCGAACAGCGCACGCTGCCAGGTGTGCAAGGCGCCCCAGGCATCGCCAAAGCGCTGGATGGATATCCCGCTGCCCATCTCGACCAATCCGACGGCGGCCACCACGAAAGGCAGCGCACCACCGACCAGCGCCCAGGGGCTGAGCGACACACGATCGACCGACAGCAACCACATCAGCACCAGGGCCCCCAGCCCCCCGCCGATCACAGCATTGACCCCCCCGCGGCCACGAATCCGCCGCTGCTCGGCCTGCTCCGGCGATACGTCCATCGTTCTCCCCGGATGCGGATGCACGCTGCTCTGCTCCATCGACTGCTCCCAGATCTGGATGTACCTGGCCACCGCGGCCGGGCCCACTCCGAGACTACCCCCTACCCTGGCAGGGCCTGCAGACCGCTTCCGACAGACGGACAAAACCAACTTTCGGTCTGCTGGAAGCCCTGAGCCGCTGCTGCGAGAGCGTGACGAAAAACGCGCTGCGGGGGGCACTTGCCCCCCGCAACCTCTGGTTCGCCCCCGGCCTCAGCCGGAAGACTCAGCAGCTTTCAGCGCTCAACGACCGTTCCAGGTCGGCACATGGAACACCGT